>NZ_JBEFLP010000006.1 GCF_040149665.1 Sulfitobacter sp. HNIBRBA3233
CCCGCACCGCAGCCTTGCCGGGCTGCTCGGCGCGCACTTCGACGACCCGCGCCTGGCGCAGCTCTTCGCGCGGTACGCCACCTACGTGGGCGGGCTGCCTGCCTACAGCCCCGCCCTGCTCTCGCTGGTGTGGGAGGCAGAGCGGCGCGGCGTCTGGCACGTGCGCGGCGGCATGTACCGGCTGGCGCAGGCGATCGAGCGCCTGGCGCGGCAACGCGGGGCGCACTTTCTCTACGATACACCCGTTACTCGGATCGAGGTTCAGGACGGCAGACCCTGCGCTGTCCACGCGGGCGACACCCGGCTCGATGTCGACGCGGTTCTGTTCAACGGCGATCCGCGCGCGCTGGTCGAGGGGCTGCTCGGGCACGGTGCGCGCGACGCGGTGGCCCGCAGCGCGGTAGAGCCGCGCAGCCTGTCGGCGCATGTTCAGGCCTTTGCCGCAGATGTCGCGGGGGATTTCCCGCTGGCGGCCCATAATGTGTTCTTTGCCGATGATCCCCTGCGCGAATATGCGCCGCTGGCGCAGGGCGGCGCGCAGGACGACCCGACACTCTATGTCTGCGCGCAGGACCGTTTCGGCGGTGCCCGCCCTCGCGGTGCCGAACGGTTCGAGATCATCCTGAACGCAGCACCGATCACGGGCGACCCGCCCGTCCGCCCCACAGCCGCCGCCGCGATCCACCCCCGAGAGGAGCATCCCCCATGTCACACACTGATCTTCAAGAGGCTCGCCCGCTTCGGCCTGCGCTTCAGCCCCGCGCCGGACACCGGCACGCTGACCTCTCCGGCGGCGTGGAACAGCTTGTTTCCGGGATCGAACGGCAGCCTCTACGGGCGTTCCCCGCACGGGATGATGGCGGCGTTCCAGCGCCCCACGGCGCGCACGAAGATGCAGGGGCTATATCTGGTAGGCGGCGGGGCGCATCCGGGGGCGGGGGTGCCGATGGCGACGCTCTCCGGGCAGCATGCGGCCGAAGCGATGGCGCAAGACCTCGGTTTGACCTCGACGTCCCAGCGGGCGGATACGCGTGGTGGTATGTCGACGGCGTAAGCGATTGCGGCACCATGGCAGTGTCGGTCATCGGCTTTATCGGGTCGGTGTTTTCACCTTGGTACCATTGGTCGGGGCGCGGCAATCCGGCGAACCACTGCTGCATCAACGTGGCGACCTACGGACGCGGCGGACGCTTTGCCATGACCGACAGAGGGGCGGCGGCCCTGCGCGCCACGCCGGACGCGCTGGTGGTCGGCCCCTCGTCCATGCGCTGGACCGGCGCGGCACTGGAAATCGACATCGACGAGGTCTCCTCCCTCCCGCTGGTCTCGCGGATGCGGGGACGGATCACGCTTGTGCCCCAGGCCATTACATCGGTGGAATTGCCCCTGACGCTGGACGGCGCCCATGTCTGGCGGCCCTTCGCCCCTTCCGCACGGATCGAGGTCGCGCTGGAGGCGTCGGGCTGGCAATGGTCTGGCCACGGCTACTTCGACGCGAATTTCGGGACGCGCCCGCTGGAGCAGGATTTCAGCTACTGGACATGGGGGCGCTATCCCACGCGTGCCGGGGCCACCTGTTTCTACGATGCGGACCGGCGCGATGGCACCACCCTCGATGCGGCGATCGCTTTCGGACGCGACGGCGCCGCGCGGCAGGTAGAGGCGCCACCGCGCACGCCGTTCAAACGCACCCTCTGGGCGCTGCGCCGCGAGACCCGTGCCGACGCCGGCACCGTGCCGCGCCAAATCAAGCCGATGCTGGACGCGCCCTTCTATTCGCGGTCGGTCGTCGAGACCCGCATCGACGGCGAAACCGTGCAGGGCGTGCACGAAGCGCTGGATCTGGACCGCTATGCACAGCCCTTGTTGAAACCGATGTTGGCGGTGCGGGTGCCGCGCAGGCGCGGGTGGCGATTCTGATCGCACCGCGGCACCCGACGCGAGTGCGGGATTGAGTTTAAGGGCAAAATGGAGAAGACCCCGTCGCCCGGCAGGAGCGGTGACGCCCGGGGCGTAGGGCGCTAGAGCTTGTCCACGCGCAGCGGTTCGACCTTGGGGTTCAGCCGCCACATGCCGAGGTTCAGCGCTGCGGCCACCGTGACCCATGCCAGGTAGGGCACGAAGGCGGCACCGGCCCAGAAATCGAGCCAGAAATGGCTGAGCGTCGCCCCCAGAACACTGAGCCAGAGCGGCAGCATCACCAGCAGCGCGCCACGGATCCGGCGCAAGCCGAAGAAGATCGGTGTCCACAGGGTGGAGAAACCTGCCTGGACCGCCCAGAAAGCCATCGCATAGGCATTGTCGTTGAGCACGGCCACCCGTGCGCCCGCGAAGGAAATCAGCAGATAGATCGTCGTCCACGCGAGCGGGAACGCCCAGTCGGGCGGTGTGAACCACGGCTTTTCAAGCGTCTTGTACCACTCCCCCGGCGGGAACATGGCCCCCGTTGCACCGGCAGCGGAACAGGCGAGAAGGAAGAGAAGAAAAAGTGAAATATCCATGTCGGTCCATATGGGGCAGAGTTACTCGGCGGCCACCCCGTTCATGCCGCGCCGGCCGTCCTCGCGGGCGCGCAGGTCGGCCATGATCTGCATCAGCCCGTCCATCGGGCGGGGCACAGCACTTTGATGGGCGGCCGCATCGACGAGGAAGGCAACTTCCGGAAGCGGTCTTGCGTAGATGACCGGTGAACGCGGCAGGGTCAAGGTGGCCCCCGCGCGCAGACCGGCCTTGCCCAGAAGCACCAGCTTGGTCGCGCGCCCGGTGCGGGCGCGGCGGGTGACGCTGTCGCAGCCGTTGCGCCGCACTGCCGTGCCGATCCCCGCGTAGATATAGCGCGCGGCGAAGATGCCCGCGCGGGCCGAGGGCGGCAGGGCCGCGACGCCGGCTTCGGACCGGATGTAGAGCCGCTGCGCCTCGGCCAGCAGCCGGCGCACCATGCGCCGCAGTTGCGGCGTCGCCTCGGGTGCGGCGAGAAAATCGCCGACGTCCACACCGGCCTCGGCCAGCCAGTCGGTGGGCAGGTAGATCCGCCCGGCGGCCGCGTCTTCGCCCACGTCGCGGGCGATGTTCGTCAGCTGCATCGCCACGCCCAGATCGCAGGCCCGCGCCAGCGCGTTGCCGTCGCGGACCCGCATCAGCACACACATCATCGCCCCCACCGCAGCGGCGACGCGCGCGGAATAGGCCCGCACGTCCGACAGCGATGCGTAGCGCTGCCCGACCGCATCCCACGCCAGCCCTTCGAGCAGCGCATCGGGCAGCGCGCGCGGCATATCGAATTCGGCCACAATGGCGGCAAAGGCGCGATCCTCCGGCGCGTTGCGGGGCGTGCCCGCATAGACCAGATCAAGCCGCTTCTGCAGATCGAGCACGGCGCGCCCCTTGGCGTTGCCCTCGTCGACCTCGTCGTCGGCGAGACGGCAGAACGCATAGAGTGCCAGCGCCGGATCGCGCACCGCCGCAGGCAGCAGGCGCGATGCCGCGTGGAAAGACAGGCTGCCGGTGCGGATCACCGCGCGGCAATGGGCAAGATCGTCTGCGTCAATCATTCGGCGGCCATCCTTGTCTCTTTCTCGACCGGGGGCAGGTCCGGCACCAGCTTGCCCAGCACCTCGGCGCTGGAGACCACTCCGGGCAGCCCCGCGCCCGGATGCGTGCCCGCGCCGACGAGGAACAGCCCGCGCGCCTCCTCGCTCACGTTATGGGGGCGGAACCATGCGGATTGCAGAATCCGCGGCTCCAGCGAAAAACCCGAGCCGTTGGGGCTGAGATACCGGTCGCGGAAAGTCTCGGGCGTGAATTCCAGCTCGGTCGTGATCCGGTCGCGAAAGCCCGGCATATGCTCTTCGAGCACGGCGGCGACCTTCTCGCGGTATTTCGGGGCCTCGGTCAGCCAGTCCACGGGATCGTCCCAGCCCAGATGCGGCACCGGCGAGAGCACGTAGAAACTGTCGTCACCGGCGGGGGCCACCGTGGGATCGGTGATCGCGGGGCGGTGGATGTAAAGGCTCATGTCGTCGGAGAGCGTGCCACGGATGAAGATATCCTTCAGCAGCCCGGTGAAACGCGGCCCGTTGACGATGGTGTGATGGCCCAGATCGGGCCACATCGCGGCGGTACCCTTGGTTCCGAAATACCAGACATAAAGCCCCATCGACCACCGCTTGCGCGCGAGCTTCGGCGCGGTCCAGCGGCGGCGCGGATGATTGCGCAGAAGGTGGCTGTAGGTATGGCCCGCATCCGCGTTCGACACGATCAGCGGCGCGTCGAGACGGCTGCCGTCGGTCAGCCGCACCGCCCGTGCGGCCCCGCCTTCGACGATGATCTCGTCCGCCTCGGCCCCGTGACGGATGACACCGCCCTGCGCGCGCACCACATCGGCCATGGCGTCGGCGATCGCCTGCACCCCGCCAATCGCGTAATGCACGCCGTAGGTTTTTTCCAGATGCGCCACCAGCGCGTAGATCGAGGTGACATGGGTCGGATCGCCCCCGATGAAGAGCGGATGAAACGACAGCGCCATGCGCAACCGCTCGTCCCTGACCCGCGATGCGACCAGCCCGTAGATCGACCTGTCCGCGCGCAGCTGGGCGAATTTCGGCAAGACCTTGATCGTCTCCCACAGCCGGTGCATCGGCTTGGCGACCATGCCTTCAAAGCCGACCACGTAGCGCGCGGCGCTATCGCGCAGGAAACGCTTGTACCCTTTCAGGTCGCGGGGCGAGATTTTCGAGACCTGTTCGAACATGCGCTCGTCATCGGTCGATGCCTCGAAGCGCGTGCCGTCCGGCCAGCGCACCTCGTAAAAGGGATCGAGCGGGCGAAGGTCCACATCCGCATGGAAATCACGACCGCAGGCTTTCCACAGATCCTCGAACACCTGCGGGACCGTCACGATGGTCGGGCCAAGGTCGAAGCGGTGGCCGTCCTGGGTGATCGAGGAGCCGCGCCCCCCTGCCCGGTCAAGCCGGTCGAGCACGGTAACAGCGTAGCCCTTCGCCCCCAGACGCATGGCGGCGGACAGGCCGCCAAGCCCCGCACCGATGACAATGGCGCGGCGATCAGGGACGTCGGCGGAATCTGCTGTGTGAAAGACCATGAGAAATGCTACAACTGTCTAGCTTGATTTACAATCGTCCTGTCCACTCTTCCATACAAACCCGTAATGTGTAAAGCTGAGTTGACAGCCAAGGGACTCACGAACCAATGCAGCAGGTGGTCAGCCTCAGCTTCTATCGCTTCGGCAGCGTGCCCGCGCGCCTGTGGGCCTTTGCGCAGATGGGCCTTGCCCGCCGCGCCATGGCGCGCACCCCCGGCATCGGTTTCTGGAAGCTTTGCGGATCGGGCACCGGCGAGGGGTTCACACCCAAACCCAACCTGTCGGTCTACGCGATCCTTGCCACTTGGCCGGACGAGGCGACGGCACGCGCGGCCCTCGGATCCGGTGTATTCGCCCGGTACAGAGCCACATCAAGCGAGGACTGGACCATCCTGATGGCCGCCACCTCGGCGCGCGGTCAGTGGTCGGGGGTGGCCCCGTTCACCGCGCAGGACCACGCCGGCAACGGCCCCATCGCCGCCCTGACCCGCGCCACGATCAAACCGGGCATCCTGCACCGGTTCTGGGGGCGCGTCCCCGATATCTCGGGGGTGATCGGGCGCGATCCGTCGGTTCTGTTCAAACTCGGCATCGGTGAGGTGCCCTGGCTGCATCAGGTCACCTTTTCGATCTGGCCCGATGCCGCGGCCATGAATAATTTCGCCCGCACCGGCCCGCATGCGGAGGCGATCCGCGCCGTCCGCCGCGACGGCTGGTTCTCGGAAGAACTCTATGCCCGCTTCGCGCTGATCGCCGAAGAAGGGACATGGGGCGGCACATCGCCCCTCGCCACAAAGGACACGCCATGAAACAGCCCTTCCCGTTTTCCGCCATCGTCGGTCAGGAGGACATGAAACGCGCCATGATCCTGACGGCAATCGACCCGTCCATCGGGGGTGTTCTGGTCTTCGGAGATCGCGGCACCGGCAAATCCACCGCCGTGCGCGCGCTGGCGGCCCTGCTGCCACCGATCCGCGCCGTCAAAGGCTGCCCGGTCAATTCCGAGCGCAAGGCCGACTGCCCGGACTGGGCGCAGGTCCCCGGCAAGACGACAGAGGAAATCGCCACGCCGGTCGTCGATCTGCCACTGGGCGTCTCGGAGGATCGCGTGACGGGCGCGCTCGACATCGAGAAGGCTCTGACAAAGGGGGAAAAGGCTTTTCAGCCGGGGCTTCTGGCGCAGGCAAACCGCGGATACCTCTATATCGACGAGGTGAACCTGCTGGAGGATCACATCGTCGATCTGCTGCTTGATGTGGCGCAATCGGGGGAAAACGTGGTCGAACGCGAGGGCCTGTCGATCCGCCATGCCGCGCGGTTCGTTCTGGTCGGTTCCGGCAACCCCGAGGAGGGCGAGCTGCGCCCGCAGCTTCTGGACCGCTTCGGCCTGTCGGTCGATGTCGCCTCTCCCACGGTGATCGCCGAGCGGGTCGAAGTCATCAAGCGCCGCGATGCGTTCGAGAACGACAACACCGCTTTCATGCTGCGCTGGCAGGCCGAGGACGCGATGCTGCGCGAGCGGATCGTGGCGGCGCGCGCGGCGCTGAAACAGCTCAAAACCCCGGAACAGAGCCTGCATGACGTGGCCGAACTCTGCCTTGCGCTCGGCTCGGACGGGTTGCGCGGAGAGTTGACGCTGCTGAAAGCGGCGCGCGCCTATGCCGCCTTCCGCGACGATACCGCGCTGACACGCAGCCATATCCGCGATGTGGCGGCCCTCGCCCTGCGGCACCGGATGCGGCGCGATCCGCTGGACGATGCCGGATCGGGCACGCGCGTCGCGCGGGTGGTCGAGGATGTGCTGGGCGCATGACACCGCTGGCGCGCGCCCGCACTGCGCTGGCCCTGCTGGCGCTTGATCCGGCGCTCGGCGGCCTGCGCCTGCGGGCGCGCCCCTGTCCTGCCCGCGATGCGGTGCTCGACGCCGCCCGCGCGCTGCCCCTGCCCCTGACGCGTCTGCACCCCGCCATGGGCGCCGAGGCGCTGGAGGGCGGAATCGACGTTTCCGCGACACTTTCGGGCGGGACGTTGACGCGCACGCGCGGTCTGCTCGCCACGCCCGCGACGCTGGTGCTGGCCATGGCGGAACGCGCGCAGCCTTTCCTTGCCGCGCGGATCGCCGCCACGCTGGACGCAGGGACAGGCCATGTGCTGATCGCCCTCGACGAGGGGACGCAGGACGAGGCGATGCCCCCTGCCCTTTCCGACCGGCTGGCGTTTTGTGTCGATCTTTCCGACGTGGCGCTTGCGGATCTGGACGCCCCCGCCCCCGCCAGCGCACCGTCGCCGCACGGGCCCGTGACAGCCCCGGACGATCTGGCCGATACGCTTGTCGCGCTGGCGGTACGGCTGGGGATCCCGAGCCTGCGCGCGGTCACCTTCGCGCTGCGCACCGCCCGCGCCCATGCGGCGCTCAACGGCAGGTCCACCGTCACCGACGAGGATATCGCGGCGGCGGTCGAGCTGACCTTCGCGCATCTTGCCACGCGCCTGCCGGAGGCGGACCCGCAGGATCAGGCCGAAGACCCCCCCGAGGACCCCGCGGAGGACCCACAGGACCCCTCCCGGCAGAGCCACCTGCCCGAGGATCTGCTGCTCGACGCGGTGAAGGCCGCGCTGCCTGCGGATCTGCTGGCCCGCCTCGGGGCCGGCGCGGTGCAGCGCAGCGCCAGCGGGGCGGGCGCGGGCGTGAAAAAGACCGGAAACCGCCGTGGCCGCCCCCTGCCCGCGCGCCTCGGCGGCAGCACGCAGGCGCGTGTCGATCTGATCGCCACCCTGCGCGCGGCGGTCCCCTGGCAGACCCTGCGCCGGGCCCATGAGCCCGACCGTAGCGGCGCGATCATCACGCGCAGCGACCTGCGCCGCAAACGCTATCAGGACCACTCCGACCGGGTGCTGATCTTTGCGGTCGACGCCTCCGGCTCGGCGGCGATGGCGCGAATGGGCGAGGCGAAGGGCGCGATCGAACTGTTGCTGGCCGAAGCCTATGCCCGGCGCGACCACGTGGCGCTGATCGCCTTTCGCGGTGACGGGGCGGAGGTGCTGCTGGAGCCGACCCGCAGCCTTGTCCAGACAAAACGCAAGCTGGCCGCCCTGCCCGGCGGAGGCGCCACACCGCTGGCCGCCGGATTGATGTCGGCGCACGCCATGGCGCTTCAGGCGCGGCGCAAGGGGCTGAGCCCGACAATCATCACGCTGACGGACGGGCGGGCCAACATGCCCCTCGATGGCACACCTAGCCGCCCGCGCGCCGCCGAGGATGCCCGGACCGCCGCCACCGCCATCGGCGCCGCGCGGATCGACACCATGGTGATCGACACGGGCCGCAGACCCGAGGCGGCGCTGGCGCAGCTTGCCGCGCGCACGGGGGGTCATTACCTCGCCCTGCCCCGCGCGGATGCGCGCAGCCTGTCGGACGCGGTCAGCCGCACCCTGGACAGCTAGGGGATGGATTGGGCGCGCGAATGGCATGACTGGCCCCATGCGGAGTATTCGCGATTCAGTCTCTGCAAACCGCATTACTGGCATATTCAGGAGATGGGCGACGGCCCGCTCCTGTTGCTTTTGCACGGCGCCGGCGGGGCCAGCCAGAGCTTTCGCCACCTCATGCCCCTTCTTGCCGAGGCGTACCGCGTCGTCACGATTGACCTGCCCGGTCAGGGCTTCACCCGTCTGGGCGCACAGGCGCGGTGCGGCCTGCGGCCCATGGCCGAAGACATCGCCAAACTCTGCGCCCAACAGGGCTGGCACCCGATGGCCGTCATCGGCCATTCCGCGGGCGGTGCCGTCGCGCTGGAGCTGTTGAACCACCTGCCGCCCCCTGCCCCGCGCATCATCGGCATCAATGCCGCCCTTGCAGGGTTTTCCGGCCTTGCCGGTGTGCTGTTTCCGGTCATGGCGAAGGGGCTGGCGATGGTCCCCGGTGTAGCGGCGTTTTTCACCGCCTCGAACGCCAATCCGAAATCTGTACAGAGACTGTTAAGCGGAACAGGCTCTGATATCCCGCTGGAGGATCAGCGGTTCTACCGCCGCCTCGTGGGGGATACCGGCCACGTCAACGCGACCCTCCAGATGATGGCGCAATGGGATCTCGCCCCGCTTCTGAGAGACTTGCCAACGAGCGGTGCCGAAGGGCTGCTGATCACCGGATCGCGCGACCGTGCGGTGCCCCCGCGTACCTCGGCCGAAATCGCCGCAAAGGTGCCGGGGCTTTCGCATCTGGACCTTCCCGATCTGGGCCATCTGGCCCACGAGGAAGCGCCCGAGACAGTCGCCGAGGCTATTATCACAGACCTCACCCCCTGAACGCAGAATTGCCCGCGCAAATGGCGGGCAAATTTGGTGTATATTATTATTTTTCAATGCGTTATGCGGAAATTGCCCACGGGCAAGTCAGCTTTTGCCATACCGCGCCTTCACGAACGCATCGAAAGCGCCGCGCAGGCTTTCCGCACTCAGGCTGTCATCGAATTCCAGCTGGTATTTCCGGCCGCGCTTGCGGGCGGTGATCCCCCGCTCTCCCACGCTGCGGCTGTGGATCGTTTCTTCGACCGTGCGCTGGGGCTTCACCTTGGGAGGCTCCGCCGCCTGCCTGAGCCGCTTCATCACCTCCACAGGATCGACGAAGGCCCCTCGCCCGTTGCGCGCCGTCTGCTGCTGGGCCGCGATGCGCAGCGCCTCGGCAATCACGGGCTCCGCCGTGGCGGGCCGCGCCAACAGCGGCTTGAGATCGCGGGCGTGCCGTTCGCGCAGATCACGGATTGTCGGGAACGCATCCACCACCTGCTGCGGCAGAGACGCGAGCGCCAGATAGCGGCTCAGCCAGCTCTGGCTGACCTCCAGCCGCTCCGCCATCGCCTTTTGCTTGCCACCGTAGTAGCGCGCGATCGCGTCGGCGTAATCGATGGCCCGCTCGTAATCGCTGATGTCCTCGCGTTCGCGGTTCTCGATATCGGCGAGGCGGAACGCCTCTTCATCCGACAATTCGCGCGCTTCGATCAGGTATTTGAACTGCTGGTAGTTGTTCGCCCGCAGCCAGCTGACGGCAAAGTGCCGCCGGGCGCCGCAGATCACTTCGTACTTGTAATCGGGATCGTCGATGGGCCGGACGACCGCCGGAAATTCCTGCCGCCCCTGCGCCTTGATCCCGTCGATCAGGTCGCGGCAATTCTCTTCGTTCAGCAGGTCGTAGTCGCGGTTGTGGCGTTCCCACATGCGACACTCGGCAGGATCCACCCAGCGGAGCGTTTTCTCCTCCAGCTCGCCCGACAGCCGGTCGCTGATCGTGGTGGAGCGTTTCAGGAAGCGGGCGCTCTCGCGATCGCTGCGGGGGCTTTCCGGTCCGTCCAGCCCGCTGAGGACATCGTCGAAAATGGCGTCGTGCTTGCGGCTCATAGCAGCCCCTCCTTGCGCAATTGCTTGTGGTGGCTCGGCCAGGTCTTGCGGATCAGAAGTTCGATCTCGCCGTTGACCGCATCCAGATAGGCGCGGCAGCGCCGGTGTGTGTCCGACCGTGTGGCCGCCCCCGTCAGCTCGTATACCGTCGCGAGGTTCGCGGCGGCGTTGTCGATTTCGGCGCTGTCCTTCAGCACCGCGTTCAGCATGTCGTGCGGGAACACCGCGTCCATCATCCGCTTGATCGCCTGATGTGCCGACTTGCCGTCGTTCATCTTTGTCGCAAGAATTTTAATAAATGCGTAATCGCGCGCACCCCCGGCCCTTGCCAACTCGTTAAGGGTCGCGCCCATCATCTTGAGGAAGTGCGCCGTGGACCCGAAATCGATGTTGTTGGGCGGCGCGGGGATGACGATGGCATTGGCCGCCCGCAGCACGCTGAGCGACAGCATACCAAGGGCGGGCGGCGGATCCATCAGGATCACATCGAACTCGTCCTTGATGCTTTCGATGCCGTCGCGCAGCCGGTCGAGGACAAAGCTCTGGTCACGCGCCATCCGCGCCGCGAATTCGTATTCGGCGTCGTAAAGACCGAGGTTGGCGGGGATCAGCGCAACGCCCGGCCAGTAGGTTCCACGCAACGCGTAGTGCAGCGTCTTGGGGCCGCCGTGACGGAAGAAGGGGTAGAGCGTCTCCTCTTCCTCATCCACGTCGATGTCGGGGTTCAGGCCAAAGACCGATGTCGTCGACGCCTGGCTGTCGCAATCAATCACGCAGACGCGGTATCCCTTCAGCGCAAGATACTGCGCGAGGTGGCAGACCATGGTCGACTTCCCGACGCCGCCCTTGAAGTTCTGGATTGCCAGAACCATCGCGGGGTCGTCGGGGCTGCGGTGGGGCAGGGTGCCGAACACGCGCCGCATCTCGTTGACCTCTGCGAGGCTGTATCCCGTGCGGCGGCCGGTGTCGGAATCCTTTTCGGGTTCGGGCAGGCGCCCGTCGGCCTCCGCATCGCGGATCAGCTTGTCACTGCGGCCTACCATCTCGGCGGCCTTGCGAACGGTAAACCGCAGATCGAGTGTCTTGGCGGTGCCCGGCGCGAACAATCGGTCGCGCAGGCGGTTGATGACGGTGGACGCACGGGTGCTGAGCTGGTCGAGCTCGGCAAGAGTGACGGGGGGGAGAACAGGCTGCTCCATGGATGCCTCATGTTATTATGGTTAGGCGAATCATGAACGGGTGGCAGCGAATGCTCAAGTGTGAAGTTTTGCGCAGATCGTCCAAATAACGGGAAATCGCGGGTCAGGGGCGCAGAGAGTGGAATTTTGCCGACCGGCTTTGGGAAAGCACCTTAAAAAGCGGCCTGATCGGGCCAAACACCCGATAAGTAAGTTTAGCGATCCAGGCGCTCCGCGTGCTGTCAGGAATACCCCTAATCCTGAACCAGAAAACACCCCTGATGTTCTTCCTTCGGAATCTTCTATGTTCGTCTCCGGCAAGCAGCTGTTTCCATGTGGAAATCAGTCTCTAACCTTACGTGTTGGGATTGCTTCGGCTACATCAGGGGATGGCTGGACTTACACCTTGGGGCGGGTTGCCTTACGGGCAGGGAGGGGCCTGAAACCTTACCTTTCGGGTGCTGCCCCACGGGGGCTAGGCGGGGGTCGAAAAGCCCCTACAATACAGGCAGATGCGAATCGGTAGCGCCCGATCGGGTGATTCTAGACTTACTTTTCGGGTGATTGCCCATGGGCAATTTTTCGGCTAGCTTACACATCAAGAATAACAAATGTAAGAATAACCATGTAAGCGAGCAGGCACATGGCGACCAAACCCTACCGCACGATCTCGGCGCGACCGAACGCCGAAAGCCTTGTGAAACCCGGCGAACTGGTGGACCTCGTCGAGGTCACGCCGCTGACGCTGGCCGACAGGCGGATCTATAACCAGCTGCTGGAAAACGCGTGGGATGCCATCGACAAGCCGGTGACCCACGTGATCGCCAAGGCCGATCTGCGCGGATCGCATAATTCAAACGACCGGGTGGGCGAATCGATCGAGCGTCTGATGGCGTCGATCGTGAAGGTCAGGGTGCAGCGCGACGGCGAAGACGCGATCGAACGGGTGCAGCTTTTGGGCGGCAACATCGAGACGACGCGCCGCGACGGTTTGCTGGAATACGAAATCCCCACACGGCTGCGGCGGATCATCAAGGACAGCACTGTTTTCGCGCGGCTCCAGCGCGAGGTGATGTTCGCGCTGAGTTCGAAATACGCGCTGACGCTCTACGAGATGATCCAGAAACGCGGCAACCTGCGCTGGCGCAGCTCCGAGAAATTCGGTCTGGAGGATCTGCGCGGAATCCTCGGGGTGCCGAAGGGCAAGCTGACCTCGTGGTCAAACCTCAAGCTGCGTGCGATTGATCCCGCGGTGGCCGAGGTGAACGCGCTGAGCGATTACATGGTCGAAATCGCACCGGTCAAGACCGGCAGGCGGGTGACCCACGTCGAACTGCGCTGGTGGCGCAAGGACGCCAAAACCGAAGCCGAGGCCGAGCGCGAGTTGAGCTTTTCCAAAGTGGGCCGGAAGGCGCGTATGGAAGGGCGGGCAGAGATGCCGGCAGAGGGCAGGGCGAAGGCGGAACCACGCGCCCAGCCGCTGCGCCCGCGGCCGGTGTGGCTGGAGGCACGCGGTGCCGCCCTGCGTGCCGACACCTACGAGACCGCGCGCCTGCGCTATCCCGGCTACGATATCTATCACGTCGAAGGCGAATGGCGCGACTGGGCGAAAACGCGCGAGGCCCCGCGCGACCCGGACCGCGCGTTCCTTGCGTTCTTCAAGACCTTTGCCGAGAACAATCCGATCTGACCGCAGGCCGCCACATCGCCGGCGGGGCAGGGGCCCAGCCCCCCGTGGTGCCGGAAGAGAGCGCTTACCCGTTGCGGACCGTGTCGATCATCAACTGCACGTTCTCGGGGTCCGCATCTGGCGTGATGCCGTGGCCGAGGTTGAAGATATGCGGGCCCGACCCCAGTGCATCGACGATGCGGCGGGTTTCCGAGACAAGGGCCTCTCCGCCGGTGACCATATGCGAGGATTTCAGGTTGCCCTGAACGCAGCCGCCGGACTGGACATTCTCGGCAACCCAGGCCGCATCCACGCCGTCGTCCACCGCGATGCAATCGGCGCCGATGGCCGCGTGTGCACCGATGTAGCGCTTTCCGGCGCCGCGCGGGAAGGCGATGACCGGCACGCCGGGGTGTTTTTCCTTCAGCGCCTGCGTGATCCGGGCCATCGGCTTGATCGAGTAGTCGGTGAAATCGTCGCCGGTCAGCGATCCGGCCCAGCTGTCGAAAATCTTGACCACCTCGGCGCCCGCGTCGATCTGGGCGGACATGTAATGGATCGTGGCTTCGGTGATGCGGTCCATCAAGGCGTCGAACACCGCGCGGTTCTCGGCCTTCAGCGCGTGGGCCGGGCCCTGATCGGGGGTGCCGCGCCCCGCGATCATATAGGTGGCAACGGTCCAAGGGGCACCGGCGAAGCCGATCAATGTCGTTTCGGCGGGCAGTTCGCGGCTGAGGATCTCGACGGTCTTGTACACCGGCGACAGATGGTCGTGGATCGCGTCGGGCGGCAGCAACTTGTCGAATTCTTCCTGCGTGGTGATCGTGGACAGGCGCGGCCCCTCGCCGGTGACGAACCACAGGTCGGCCCCCAGCGCCTGCGGCACCAACAGGATATCGGCAAACAGGATCGACGCGTCGAATCCGTAGCGGCGGATCGGCTGCAAGGTCACCTCGGCGGCCAGTTCGGGATTATAGCACAGCGACAGGAAATCACCCGCCTGCGCGCGGGTGGCGCGGTATTCCGGCAGGTAGCGTCCTGCCTGCCGCATCATCCAGATGGGGGGCGTGGGCAAAGTTTCCCCGGCCAGCGCGCGGAGGATGGTTTTCTGGGCGGTCATGTGGTGTCTTTCCGTAACAAGGGCTTGGCGTCATCATGCGCCGAAGGGCAGGGGAGACACAAGAGTTGTCAGGTTTGGTTTACACGGCTAGAGATGCAGAATGACATTGAATTTGCCAACCCCCGCCCAACCGCTGAAGATCGGCACCCGTGGATCCCCGCTTGCGCTGGCGCAGGCGCATGAGACGCGGGAGCGGCTGGCGAAAGCGTTCGATCTCCCGTTCGAGGCGTTCTCGATCGTCGTCATCAAGACCACCGGTGACAAGATCATCGACCGCCCGCTGAAAGAGATCGGCGGCAAGGGTCTGTTCACCCGCGAGATCGAAGCGGACCTGCTGTCCGGCCAGATCGACATCGCGGTGCATTCGATGAAGGACATGCCGACGCTCCAGCCCGAGGGGCTGTTGCTGGACACCTACCTGCCGCGCGAGGACGTGCGCGATGCGTTCATCTCGCCCACGGCGACGGGGCTCGACGATCTGGCGGAAGGCACCAAGATCGGCACATCGAGTTTGCGCCGCCGCGCGCAGCTGATGGTAAAGCGCCCCGATCTGGAGGTCGTGGAGTTTCGCGGCAATTTGCAGACCCGGCTGATGAAGCTGGACCAGGGCGTGGCGGCAGCGACGTTTCTGGCCATGGCGGGATTGAACCGGCTGGGGATGGACGATGTGCCGAAGACCGCGATCGAGACGGATGTGATGCTGCCCGCCGTCGCACAGGGCGCCATCGGCATCGAGCGCCGCGCCGACGACACCCGCATGGCCGAGATGCTGTCCGCGATTCACGACACGCCCACCGGCCAGCGGCTGGCGGCGGAACGGTCATTCCTGCTGACGCTCGACGGCTCTTGCGAGACACCCATCGCGGGGCTGGCCGAGCTTGAAGGCGGCACATTGCATCTACGCGGCGAAGTGCTGCGCCCCGACGGGTCCGAGGCGCTGGATGACGCGGTGTCTTGCCCGATAGAGGACGGGCCGGAAGCGGGGCGCGTCATGGCGGAAAAACTGCTCGCGCAGGCCGGTGACGGATTTTTCGACTGGCGCTAGGCGCTGCGCGGAAGCTCGTCGGCGTAAAGGTTCAGCTCGTATTCCGCTTCGGGTCCGGTCGAGGACACACGGTGCGCGCCGCGCCGGACCAGAAGCTTGCGCATCCCCTGATTGCTGCCCTGCAACAGCGCCACGAATTGGGTGATCCCGGCGGCTTTGCCGGCTTCGATCAGCGCATCGATCAGAACGGTGCCCAACCCGCGCCCCTGCCAGTCGTCGATCACGGTCAGGGCGATCTCGGCCGTGTCGCTGTCGCCGATACGCACGTAGCGCGCGGTGGCCAGCGGGGTGCCGCCGGACAAAGCACCGATGGCGAAGTGGTTGTCGTCATTCGTTGCGGTGAAGGTATCAAGCTCGTCTTCACTCAGCACCGGATGGGATGCCAGAAACCGCATCACGCGCGAATCCGGGGACAGCTGGG
The DNA here is from genome assembly GCF_040149665.1 of Sulfitobacter sp. HNIBRBA3233. NCBI lineage: Bacteria > Pseudomonadati > Pseudomonadota > Alphaproteobacteria > Rhodobacterales > Roseobacteraceae > Sulfitobacter > Sulfitobacter marinivivus. Next base: position 15,929 of record NZ_JBEFLP010000006.1, read on the forward strand.
TAAAGCCGTCCTGCATCAGGCAACGGTCTTGCGGGCCGATCTCGCGGATCGTGACCTCGGCGCCGTCGCGCAGGGTGGTGGTGAAGAAAACCGGTCTTGTCATGTGGAGGGAACACCGCGGCGGGGCGGGTTGTTCCGCGAAAGGACGTCACGTCTTTTTGAACCCGCGGGCCTCGTGCAATGACAAACGGGGCGCCCGTGCGCCCCGTCGCCCGCAAGTGCCGCACGGGCCGTGGTCAGGCCACCGCGTGGCTGATCGCGCATTGCCGCCACAGATGGCTCAACGCGTTGATCAGATGGGCAATATCCTCGTCCGTGTGCAGCGGCGACGGGGTAAAGCGAAGCCGCTCGGTGCCCTTGGGAACGGTGGGATAGTTGATCGGCTGCACGTAGATGCCCCATTCTTCCATCAGGTAATCGGCCAGCATCCGTGTCTTGACCGGATCCTTGATCATCACCGGCACGATGTGGCTTTCGTTCATCATGTGGGGAATGCCCGCGCGGTCGAGCCCGGCGCGCAGCTTGGCCACCTGTGCGCGCTGCCGGAGGCGTTCGTCGCTCGATGTCTTGAGGTGCATGATCGACGCGCGCGCCGCTGCCGCCACTGCAGGGGGCAGGGCGGTGGTAAAGATAAATCCCGAGGCGAAGCTGCGGATGAAGTCGCACAGCGACGCCGACCCGGTGATATAGCCGCCGACAACGCCGTAGGCCTTGCCGAGCGTGCCCTCGATCAGGGTGATCCGGTCGGCCAGCCCCTCGCGTTCGCTGACGCCGCCCCCGCGCGGCCCGTAAAGGCCCACCGCGTGCACTTCGTCGAGGTAGGTCATCGCGCCGTATTTTTCCGCCACTTCGACGATCTCGCGCATCGGGCAAATGTCGCCGTCCATGGAATAGACACTCTCGAAGGCGACGATCTTGGGCACGTTCAGCGGCAGCGCCTGAAGCTTGGCTTCCAGATCCGCCACATCGTTGTGCTTCCAGATCACCTTTTTCGCCTTCGAATGGCGGATCCCTTCGATCATCGAGGCGTGGTTGCCCGCATCCGACAGGATGACGCAGTTTTCCAACCGGCTGCCAAGGCACGACAGCGCCGCCCAGTTCGACACATAGCCCGAGGTGAACAGCAGCGCCGCCTCCTTGCCGTGGAGGTCGGCCAGTTCGCGTTCCAGCAGCAGGTGGTCGTGGTTGGTGCCCGAAATGTTGCGTGTCCCGCCCGCGCCGGTGCCGGTGCGCTGGACCGCTTCGCACATGGCGGCGATGGTCAGCGGGTTCTGTCCCATGCCCAGATAGTCGTTCGAGCACCAGACCGTGACCTCGCGCTTTTCGCCCTGGACGTGGTTGGCGGCGCGGGGGAACTTGCCGCATTTGCGCTCAAGCTCGGCGAAATAGCGATAGTTGCCGTCCGCCTTCAGCTGGTCGATCTGTTCGTCAAAAAGCGCGTCAAAGTTCATGGGGATTGTCCTGTCTTGAAGTCGTGGGATTTGGCAGCATCCAGCGCCAGAGCTTGGCGTCGGGCAGCGGAACCACCATCAACCAGTGTTCAATGGCGGCCAGCGCCGCCAAGGCAGTGAGCAGAGCGAAGGCGGTCACGGAGGCTTCGGTTTCTGCGGCGATCAGGCGTTCTGCGAAACAGGCCGCGCTGATCGAAAGGAAGGTCACGCCGATCGGAAAGGCCATGGTGATCGGCCCGCGGCGGAAATAGCTTTTGATATGGTCGAGAGGGGTGGGCACGAATTCTGTATTGATCCGCGGCACGCCGAAAAACAGGTTCAGCTTGGCCGAAATCCGTGCGGTGAAGAGGATCACATAGGTCCACAGGCCGACGGTATTCTGCGCCCCCGCGCAGATCACCACGACTCCCAGAAGTGTCGCCGCAAGCAGCAGTTCGTGGTGCGAAATCGTATCCCACGCGCGCGAAAACCGCGCATAGCCGTCCAGACCGGGCGGGCAGGGGCGGCGTTCGGGGCCGGTGATGATCCCGGCAAGAAACGCCAGTTCGATCCAGCCCCAGATCAGCAGCACGGACAGGAAAGCAAGATAGGCGTTGGTGGCCGTCAGCTCCTGCGCGGTGATGACCAGACCGGCCACGCCCAGTGCGGCCAGCGGCACCGACAGGAACACGTTGCGCCCGTGCGCCACCGCATCGCCCGCGTCGGCCCGCCGCACGATCAGCAGGATCGCCCCGGTGAAGAACCACCAGGCGAACAGGGCTGAAAGTGCGGCGAGCCAGGCTGTCATCAGTACGCGGGCTCCATCACGGGGCTTTCGGGCACGTCATGCTTGATCGCCGGGATCGTGTAGATCGAGACGAAGGCGCCGGCCGCCTTGGCCATGCCGCCCAGCCGCGACAGCGTCCCGCCGATGCCGCCGCGCTTCTTCGCTGCCGCGATCTGGCGCGAGGCCGCTTCCATCCGGTCGAGGTTCCGGCGCCAGCGCGGGTGGTCGATGTCCAGCGTCATCGGGAACACCTGCTTGGAAATCTCCGATGTCTTGCGGAACACTTCCTGCCCGTACCATGTGGTGTCGACGCCGAGCGCCTCGTGAAACAGCGGGCGCTGATGGTCGCGCACCCACATGGTCGAATAGACCGCCGTCAGGAAGAACTTGATCCACAGCTTGTTGGTGAAGCTTTCGGTCAGTTTCGGGTCGGTCTTCATCAACAGGGCGAAGGCTTCGCCGTGAGAGAACTCGTCGTTGCACCATTCGCGGAACCAGCCAAAAATCGGGTGGAACTGGTGCTCGGGGTGTTTTTCGAGGTGCCGGTAGATGGTGATGTAGCGGGCGTAGCCGATCTTCTCGCTTAGGTAGGTGGCGTAGTAGATGAACTTGGGCCGGAAATAGGTGTATTTCTTCTGCTGCGTCAGAAAGCCGAGGTTCACGCGGATGCCTGCCTCGCGCAGGGCGTCGTTGATGAAACCGGCGTGCCGCGCTTCGTCGCGCGCCATCAGTTGGAACAGCGTGGTGATGTCCGAATTGGACCCGCGCCGCTTCATTTCCTTGTACAGCACGCAGCCCGAGAATTCGGCGGTACACGACGAGATCAGAAAGTCGATGAACTCGGCCTTCAGGGCGGGGTCCATCCCGTCCCAGTTGGCGTCCCATTCGTCGGTTTTCTTGAAATGGCCCTTGTTGGGGTCCGATTTCATCCGTGCGATCAGGCGATCCCAATCGGCGCGCACGGGGGTGACGTCGATCGCGTCCATCTCGGCGAAATCCGTGGTGTAGAAGCGCGGCGTCAGCAGGGTGTTCTGCATTGCCACCTCGGTCGCTTTCTCCGAGGTCATGGCGCCATTGTCGAGCGCGTCCTGCGCGGCAATCGCCTCTTCGGCGGTGTTGGCATAGGCGGAATGGGACGGGGTCTTGGTGTGTGCGTTCATGACAGCACCTCCTCGGAGAAGCTGAATTCGCACAGCTCCATGAATTCGAAATCACCGGTGGCGCGGGTCCAGAGCTGTTCGAGCTTGGACGCCCGCGTGATGGTGGCCGTGCGTTCCTCGCGGACGACTTCGCCGTAGGGGGCCATGATCTCGGCCCCGTGGACAAGCACGCTGTCGCCGGGGTTCACGACCGCCCCGTTGAGGAATTTCACATGCGCCGACAGCTCCTCGAAGCGGTGCGAGATCGTGACCTCGCAGGGCGCGGTTTCCTTTGTTCTGGTTATCAGTCCCATAATTTCAGTCCCTATCGTTTACAGGTGGCGCATGTCTGGCTGGACACGCATCAGTCGATCAGCCTGGCGAAGGCTGCGACGTTGTCCTGGCCGTACCCGATCAGGGGCAGCGACCAATTGGTGGTATCGTCGATAATATCGGTGCGCCCGCCGTCACGGCGGACGATGCGCAGGGGGGCAGCGGCGTCGACGCCCTGCACCTTGCGTTCACGCATGACCGCGACCCAGACCACGTCGATGAAACCGGCCTTGTCGCGGGTAGAGGCGGCGATTTCCGCGCCGCTTTCGTCGAAGATCTGGATGCCCGTGGTGCGGTCCCCGCCAAAGGTGATCAGCCGCTCGGCCACGATGGGCCGCTCTGCGGTGACACCTGTGAGGGGCATGTCGGTCAGCCGCGCGTAGGCGACCAGCGCCAGCGAGGCCAGCATCAGCGAGAACATCGCGATCACCAGACCGCGCGGGACCATATCGCGGTCGCGTGCCTTCATCTGGTTGGCGAGGGAGGAGGTCTGGTTCATGCTCATGGTCCTTGTTCCCCTCACTCTGCCGCGACGGCGCCGGGGGCACCTTGCGCTGGATCAAGCCGTTCGATTTTCGGCTGGTTTACCCGTGTTTCGGCGGCATCCGCGAAAATCTGCGCCACGCGGGCGGCATCGGGGATCGACCGGAAGGCCGGTTGCGTCTTGGAGACATACCACGGCCGGACATGCGGCCATGTCATGATGTGTGAAAACCGTGTGTCGCCGATCAATTCGAAGGCGATGGTGCCATGGCCGTCGCGGCGCACGGCGGCATTCGCGTTGCCGATGCAGACATAGGGCAGGTTCAGCGTCATGGTCAGCGCAGCACCTATGCGCATCGCGACACGCTTGTTGGTCAGCGTATAGACGGTGGATCGCGCCTGAACGGTGGCGATCGTGTAGACGATGGCGCAGGCCACGAGACCCGCCAGAAGCAGCGGAATACCGTGGCCCATCGCCGTTGAAAGTGGCACGGTCGCCGCCGAAACGGCGACCCGCCAGAGTGCGAGCACCACGAAGTACCCCATGATCCAGTTCATCTTCCATGCGTCTTTGGCCAGACGCAGGGCCGAGGGCGCCCCCTGCCAGAGGATATGTTCATCCTTCGGCAGTGCTTCGGGCAGTCCGCGAACCGGTTCGAATTTGAAATCGTCGTGATGCATTGTCTTGTCCCCTGATGGTTGCCGGGCCCGTTGGCTGGCGGGCCCGGAGTGTTACGTCAGATCTGTGGCTCTGCGCGCTTGGGGTCGGCATAAAGGGTGCCGCCCCCGTAGTAGGCCATGATCTTTTCCTCTTCGAGAAGCGTGATCTCGCTGTCGGATTTGGTGCCCGGCACATTCGCGAAATTCGCCCCGTAAAGCGATTTGACCGACACCCGGTCGGATTTGATCCGGGCGAAGTTCGCGGGGATCAGGCAGGTCTTGCCCGTGCCTTCGGGATTCAGATCAACCGTGAGATAACGGACGTATTGTTCCGGCACGTCGACCCACATGTCGGTGACGCGGCCAACCACTTCACCATCGGCGGCGACAACGGCCTTGCCGCGCGGGTCGGTCCCCGACGAGACGGCGAAATCGTCCAGCATGCTCAGCGGTTTGATTTTCGCGTGGCCGTGGGCATCGAGCTCGGGGTGGTCGTTGCGCGGTGCCCAGGATCCGGGGCCCACACCGTCGAGCATCGGATCACCGGTGGGCACATAGGGGCTGCCCGCCGCGGTGGAGGTCTGCGCCAGTGCCAGATCGGCGCGGTCGCCGCGCTGGCCGGAGGGCACCACAAGATCGCCGCGCCCGTCGCGCAGGTGGAACGTCTTGTCCTTGGGCACCGGAAACGGCCCCTGGTTCGGCGATTCCTTCCCGTCGTCGGTGACGAGCGGATAGCCTTCGCGCATGTTTTCGGTTTGCAGGTAGTAAACCAGACCCGCAAAGAAGATCCAGAAGAGCCATATCGCGGCGCTCGCCAGATCGAAGTTTCCAAAGAATTCAGTGCCAACCATTGGGGGATCCTCCGTGAAAGGGTGGTCAGGTAGGGAAATCGGCAAGGCCGATGGGCCGTGTCGACGGTTCTGCCATCGCACGGGTCCGGACCAACGGACCGAGTGCGATAAGCGTGATGAAAAGAAGGCCGATCTCGATGTGGTAGACGACCGAATAGCCGGTCGCGTTCGATTGCAGCGCCGGACCCAGCTGGCCCGAGGTTGCGGCGTGGTTGATGATGTCGCGCAGCGCGCCGCCCGCGAAGATGGATACACCGGCCGCGGTGGCCTGTGCGGCCCCCCATGCGCCAAGCGCAAGCCCGCGTCCCGCGGTGCCGGAGGTGTCCAGCGTCATCGCCGCCGTCAGCGTCGCGACCGAAAACAGCCCCCCGCCCAGACCGATGCCGAAGGCGCCCGCGAAAAACAGCGTGCCGCTGCCCATGGGCGCTGCGAAAATCACGGCGCAGAAGGCGGCCAGCCCGACAAGGATACCGCGCGCGGCCATGCGCATCGGCAACAGCCCGGTTCTGAGCCAGCGCGCCGCACAGCCAAAACCCAGAAGCGCGCCGCCCGCCCACATCGCCGTCAGCAAGGTGGTGGCCGATACCGACAGGCCCAGCACCTCGCCGCCGTAGGGTTCCAGCAGCACGTCCTGCATGTTGAAGGCCAGCGTCCCGAGGAACACCACCACCAGCAGCCGCGCCGCATCGTTGCCCGACGTCAGGTCGCGCCATGCGTCGGCAAAGGCGGGGCGCGGGGCCTCGCGCTCTTGCTTTGTCATCGGGTTGACGCGCTCTTGTTTCCACAGGGCGATGACGTTCAGCACAAGGGTAACCACCGCCGCGCCCTGCACGACCTGAACCAGCCGCAAGGCGCTGAAATCACGCAGCAATGTGCCGATGATCACCGCCGAGACTCCCATCCCGATCAGGAACATCACATAAAGAAGGGCAACCACCTGCGGGCGCGTCTCGTCGCTGGCCCGGTCAGCGGCCAGCGCAAGGCCCGCCGTCTGCGTCATGTGCATGCCGAGGCCGGTCAGAAGGAACGCAAGACCCGCGCCCACTTCGCCCGCCCAGCCCGGCCCGGCGACCTGATCGCCCGACAGAACCAGAAGCCCCATCGGCATGATCGCCAGTCCGCCGAACTGCCAGAGCGATCCGAACCAGAGGTAGGGGATACGCTTCCAGCCGATGGCCGAGCGGTAGGTGTCGGACCGGAAGCCCAACAGCGCGCGGAAGGGCGCAACGAGCACCGGGATCGCGATCATCACCGCGACGATGGTGGCGGCCACGCCAAGCTCCACGATCATCACGCGGTTGAGTGTTCCCAGCAACATGACAGAGGCCATCCCGACCGACACCTGAAACAGCGACAGGCGCAAAAGCTGGCCGAGTGGCAGCTCTTCGCTGATCGCATCCGCAAAGGGCAGGGTGCGCAGGGTCATGTTCTTGATGGCCGAGTGCAGGCTCATGGAAGAAACTCCATCGCGTGGCTGATGTAGAAGCCCGATGTGACGCGGTTGAGATCGCGCAGTTTCCCGCGCGTCAGCGCGGCGGCAAGGGCTGCGGGCGTGTGGGGGATCATCGTGGGCGACCGGTCCGACCGCGGGAACAGTTTGCCCACGCGCCACATCGCCATCAGCAGCGGGGTGCGCGGCGCCACGGTAAAGATCATCTTGTGGTCGAGCCGGGGGGCAAGCCGGTCCAGCATCGCCGCGATGTCGCGGGCGCTGTAGTAGATCATGCTGTCCATCGCGACGATGTAGTCAAAGCGCCCCAGCGCCGGATCCAGCATGTCGCCGGCGGCGAAGCTGACCTTGTCGGCCACCGCATCGGGGGTGCGCAACTTGGCGATGTCGATCAACTGCGGAGAGATATCGACCCCGGTAACCTGTGCGCCGCGCCCGGCCAGATCGAAGGCCAGCGCCCCTGTGCCGCAGCCCGCGTCGAGGATCCGCGCGCCGCGCAGATCCTGCGGCAGGCTGTTCGAGATCAGGCTGCGCATTTCGTCGCGGCCCGCGCGCACGGTGGCGCGAATGCCGGACACGGGCGCGTCCGAGGTCAGACGCTCCCAAGTTCTGGTGGCGGTGCTGTCGAAATAGGTCTCGACCCGGTTGCGGGTCGAGGTATAGGCATCGGTTGCCTGCGCCGCGCCGGCGGGCGCGGTCTGTCCTACGTCATGCAGGGTGCCACCATCGGCCATCAGTCGAATCCCAACAGTTCAAAGATCTCGCGATCGGGCAGCGGCGCGGGGGCCAGCGGTTCGGTCCCGTTCCACAGCGTTTCGGCGAGACGGATGTATTCCTTCTGGACGGCGGCGATCTCGTCATCGAGATCCATCTCGAACAGCGTCTTCTTCTTAAGGCGCGACCGGCGGATGGCGTCCAGATCAGGCATATGTGCGATGCGGTTGAAGCCGACGGTCTTGCAATAGCGGTCGACCTCGTCGGTGTCCTTGGACCGGTTGGCCACACAGCCCGCCAGCCGCACCTTGTAGTTTGCCGATTTCGCCTGCACCGCCGCGATGATGCGGTTCATGGCATAGATGCTGTCGAAATCGTTGGCGGTCACGATCAGCGCGCGGTCCGCGTGCTGCAGGGGCGCGGCGAAGCCACCGCAGACCACATCGCCCAGCACGTCGAAGATCACCACGTCGGTGTCCTCCAGCAGGTGGTGCTGTTTGAGCAGTTTCACGGTCTGCCCGACCACGTATCCGCCACAGCCTGTCCCCGCAGGGGGGCCGCCGGCCTCGACGCATTTCACGCCGTTGAACCCTTCGAAAACGAAGTCTTCGGCGCGCAATTCCTCGGGGTGGAAATCGACTTCCTTGAGGATGTCGATGACCGTGGGCACCAAGGTGCCGGTCAGGGTGAAGGTGCTGTCATGCTTGGGGTCGCAGCCGATCTGCAAGACCCGCTTGCCCAGCATGGAGAACGCCGCCGACAGGTTCGACGATGTGGTCGATTTGCCAATCCCGCCCTTGCCATAGACGGAAAACACCTTTGCGCCTTCGATTTTCGCATCTTCGTCCTGATGCACCTGAACGGATCCTTCGCCGTCCTGTCCCCTGAGAGAAGGGATCCCTTTGTCGAGTGGGCTCATGTTGTTTCCTTCACGTGTTTCATTCGGCTGGAATACCTTCCAGCTGATCCTCGATGGCATCCGCTGCATCCTGCAGGGCGGCCAGTGTCGCGTCGTCGGGTTGCCAGTACTGGCGGTCGGAGGCTTCGAGCAGGCGGTTCGCCATGCGCATCGATGCCTGCGGGTTGAGGTCGGAAAGCCGCTTGCGCATCGCGTCATCCAGCACGAAGGTCTCGCTGAGGCGCTGGTAGACCCAGGGCTCGACCGTGCCGGTGGTCGCGGACCAGCCGACGGTGTTGGTGATATGCGCCTCGATCATGCGGACGCCTTCGTGGCCGTGCTTGAGAAGCGGCTCGTAGAATTTAGGGTTCAGGCTGCGCGCGCGTGTTTCGAGCGCTACCTGATCGCGCAGGGTGCGGACCTTGGTGCCGCCCATGGTCTGGTCGCCGATGTAGACGGGCGTTTCGGTACCGCCCTTGGCGCGTTTGACGGCGGATGCGATGCCGCCCAGCGTGTCGAAATAGTGGTCAACCGATGTGACGCCCAGTTCGACGGATTCGAGGTTCTGGTAGGCCAGATCGACGTGTTTGAGCGTATCCTGCAACAGCGCGGATTGCTGGCTTGCCTCGCCGTCCGCACCGTAGGCAAAGCTTTTGCGCGACTGGTAGGCGTCTGCCAGATCGTCCCCGTCGCCGAAGGCGGAACTGTCGACCAGCTGGTTGACGTTCGAGCCATAGGCCCCTTCGGCGTTCGAGAAGACGCGCAGCGCGGCGGTGGCCATGTCGCATCCCTGCGCCGCCATGAAGGCCAGCGCGTGGGCGCGGATCGGGTTCATCTCAAGAGGTTCGTCCGCTTCGGCGCATTTCAGCGCCGCGTCGGCCAGAAGTTTGGTTTGCAGCGGCAGCAGGTCGCGGAAGATGCCCGAGAGGGTCATCACCACGTCGACCCGCGCGCGGCCAAGGCTGGCCAGCGGCATCAGGTCGGCCCCGCACAGACGCCCGTGCGCGTCAAAGCGCGGGGTGCAGCCCATCAGCGCCAGCGCCTGCGCGATCGGACCGCCGTTCGATTTGATATTGTCGCTGCCCCAGAGCACCAGAGCCACGGACCGCGGCATGCAAGGATGGGTGCGCAACAGCTCGTCGGCCTGACGCTTGCCCGCAACCATCGCTTCGCTGGTGGGCATGCGGAAGGGATCGAAGGCGTGGATGTTGCGGCCCGTGGGCAGGATTTCGGGCGTGCGGATCACATCGCCACCGGGGACAGGAGCGATGAACTGCGCGTTCATGGCGCGCATCAGCGCGGGCAGCTCGGCCTCCTCGCTCAGATGCCGCTGCGCGGCTCTGCGCTCCTCGGGGGTGTCGAAATACATCAGCGACAGCGTGTTCTCGACACTCTCGGGGCTGGGCAGTCGCCCGACGACGTGCAGGCCATCGGGGATCAGGCTGCCTTCGGTTTCCAGCAATTGCAGCCACAGCCCATCGGGGTCCGCGGCGTCCAGATCGACCGCTTCGGCCTGCGCCGCGATCAGCGTTTGCAGGTCCGACAGATCGCTGCCGGGAGGTGCCGCGCGCCACGAAGACAGGCTTTCCTTCAGCGCCGCAAGGCCCTTGTAGAGGCCTGCGTTCTGCAAGGGCGGGGTCAGATGGGTGACAGTCACGGCGGCGCTGCGGCGTTTCGCCAGCGTCGCCTCCGACGGATTGTTCGCCGCATAGAGATAGACGTTGGGCAGGTTGCCCATCATCCGCTCGGGCCAGCAATTGCCACCCAGCCCGTTCTGCTTGCCGGGCATGAACTCCAGCGCGCCGTGCATGCCGAAATGCAGGACCACATCGGCGGCGAGGTCGTGTTTGATATACTGGTAGAAGGCGCTGAACGCATGGGTGGGGGCAAAGCCGCGCTCGAAAAGCAGCCGCATCGGATCGCCCTCGTAGCCGAAGGTCGGCTGCACGCCGACAAAGACACGGCCAAACTGCGCGCCCAGCACGAAAACCTCGCGGCCGTTCGACTGGATCTTGCCGGGGGCGGGGCCCCAGACCTGCTCGATCTCGTCGAGCCAGGGTGTGCGTTCCACGATCCGGTCCGCGCTGACGGTGGCGGCCACATTGGCCTCCTGGCCATACAGCTGCGCGTTGCCCTTCAGCACCGCGTCGCGCAGGTCTTCGACCGTGGCGGGCGGTGTCACGTCGTAACCTTCGGCGCGCATCCGGTGGAGCGTGTTGTGAAGACTCTCGAACACTGACAGATAGGCGGCGGTCCCAACCGCCCCCGCATTCGGCGGAAACCCGAACAGCACGATCGCGGCTGTCTTCTCGGCATTGCGCTTGCGGCGCAGGCTTGCCAGCCGCATCGCCTTTTCGACCAGCGCGTCGATCCGTTCGGGGCAGGGGGCCATCGCCTTGACCGCACCTTGGGCGCCGCACCGGCGGTCGCAGCCGGTGCAGCCTTCGACAGCGTGCCGGCCCGCAAAGACGGTGGGGTTTGTCGCGCCGTCGATCTCCGGCAGGGCGATCAGCATCGTGGTTTCAACCGGGCTCAGCCCCTGGCCACCGGTCGACCATTGCTCCAGCGTCTGGAATTCCAGCGGCTGCGCGCTGAGGTAGGGTACATCGAGCTTCTGCAGCGCGGCGACGGCGGCGTCGCTGTCGTTATAGGCAGGGCCGCCAACGAGGCTGAAGCCGGTCAGCGACACCAGCGCATCGATATCGCCCATATAGGCATCCATCGCCGGACGCCCGTCGAGGCCACCGGCGAAACCGGCGATCACCCTGCATCCCTGCGCCTCGAAGCGGCGGATCACATGGTCGTAATGGGCCGTGTCGGAGGCGAGGATATAGCTGCGCAGCATCAGCAGACCGATCGTCGGGCCGGTGCCGCGACCGGGCAGGTCGGCGGGATCCTCGGTGATGTGGTGTCCGGGCAGATCGGGGTGGTAAAGCCCGCATTCGGGATATTCCACGGGCAGCGGCGCCGTGATGCCGCGCCAGCCGGGCACGCGGGCGTAGCGCGAGATCAGGAAACGGACCAGCGCCTCGATATTGTCGTCAGACCCGCCCAGCCAGTACTGCATGCACAGGAACCACGCGCGCAGGTCCTGCGCCTTGCCGGGCACCAGCCGCAGGATCTTCGGCAGGCGGCGCAGCATCTTCATCTGGCCCGCGCCCGAATTGCCCTCTTTCTTGGCGGGCTTGAGCTTTTTCAGAAGCGCCATCGCACCGCTTGCGGGGCGCGACATGTCCAGATCGCCCATCCGCGTCAGCTGCACGATGGACTGGTCTGCGATGATGCCGACCATCGCATCGCACTGATCACGCCGCGCTTCCAGCGCCGGAACGATGGCCTTCAGATGGTCCTCGAGAAACAGGACCGACGACACCACGATATCAGCAGCCGCCACATCTTCCTTGGCCGCGGCAAGTGCCGCATCATCCTTGCCCCATTCGGCGGCAGCGTGGATCTTCAGCTGCAGGCCCGGAAAATCCTGCGCAAGCCGTGGCGCCACGCGTGCGGCGGGTCCGGCCGCGTGGCGGTCGAGCGTCACCAGAACGATGGTGTAGGGCTTATGGATTACGTCATCGCGCAAAATGTGCCTTCGCCTCGTAGAGTGTATCGACCGAGATTTCCGCCAGCCCCCGCTCGGAGGCGAAGCTTTCGGTGTTGCGCCGCGCCTTGCCGCGCACGAAAAACGGTATTTTCTTCAACTCGCGTTCGGCGGTTTCCAGCCAGACCACCTCGCCGCCCGTGGGTAGGGCCGGGGCGGGCGCGCCATCTGTCTCCATTTTGCCATCTAAACTCATGGGCGCTTGCGCCCCTGCACCGGATGCGGCAGGCGCGTGGCCGCCGTGGTGCGACGGACCCGCCGCGTCGTTGAACTCGAAATCCTCGCGGAACATGTGCAGCAGATGCTCCTCCAGCCCCATGACCAGCGGATGCACCCATGTATCGAACAGCACATTCGCGCCCTCGAACCCCATCTGCGGCGAATAGCGCGCGGGAAAATCCTGTACGTGGACGGGCGCGGAGATCACGGCGCAGGGGATGCCCAGACGCTTGCCGATATGGCGCTCCATCTGCGTGCCGAGAATCATCTCGGGCTGCAGCTCTTCGATGGTGCGCTCCACCTCCAGATAATCGTCGGTGATCAGCGCCTCGAGCCCGTATTCCTTGGCCAGCGCACGGATCGGGCGGGCGAATTCGCGGTTGTAACAGCCCATGCCGGCCACTTCGAAGCCCATCTCGTCGCGCGCGAAGCGGGCGGCGGCGGCCACATGGGTGCCGTCGCCGAAGAGGAAGACACGCTTGCCGGTCAAATAGGTGCTGTCGACAGAACGGCTCCACCATGTCTGGCGGTTGCGGTCCTCGGCGATTTCGGTCCATGATCCCGACAGCGCGCGCACTTCGGCGATGAAATCGCGGGTGGCGCCGACGCCGATGGGAATGACCCTTGTATAGGGCTGGCCGAATTTCTTTTCACAGTAGCGCGCCGCCTGCTCGCCCGTCTCGGGATAGAGCAGGACGTTGAAATGCGCCTGACCCATCTTCGCGATGTCCGAAGGCGTGCTGCCCATGGGGCCCGTCACATTGACCTCGATCCCCATCTCGTAGAGCAGATTGGTGATTTCCTGCACATCGTCGCGGTGGCGGAACCCCAATGCGGTGGGGCCGAGGATGTTGCACGACACGCGGGCGGTCTTTTCCATCGGCTTCGCCAGATGGCGCACGATCTGGAGGAAGGTCTCGTCCGCGCCGAAATTTTCCTTGCGCTGGTAGCTGGGCAGCTCCAGCGGGATCACGGGAATGGGCAGCCCCATGGTTTCGGCCAGACCGCCGGGATCGTCCTGGATCAGTTCGGCGGTGCAGGACGCGCCGACGATGATCGCCTCGGGCTTGAACCGGTCATAGGCGTCCTGGCAGGCCCGCTTGAACAGCCCCGCCGTGTCGCTGCCAAGGTCACGGGCCTGAAAGGTGGTATAGGTCACGGGCGGACGGTGGTCGCGCCGTTCGATCATCGTGAACAGAAGATCGGCGTAGGTATCGCCCTGCGGGGCGTGCAGAACGTAGTGCAGGCCCTTCATCCCGGTCGCCACGCGCATCGCGCCGACGTGGGGAGGGCCCTCGTATGTCCAGACGGTCAGCTTCACGCGTGTTGCCCCCGGCAACGCGACAGTGTGAGGCAGTGTTCGCCTGTGGCGAGCACGTTCACACCCCGTTGCAATGATGCGATGAAGGTTCTCATTCCGCAGCCTCCAGAATGCCCTTGCGGCGCAGCGGGCGCGCAAAGAGAGAGGCCAGATCGCCCGCCTGTTCGTAAAAATGCACCGGCGTGAAGACCAGTTCGATCGCCCATTTGGTCGACAGCCCCTCGGCCTCCAGCGGATTGGCAAGGCCGAGGCCGCAGACCGTGAGGTCGGGCCGGGCCGCGCGGCAGCGGTCGAGTTGAAGATCGACGTCCTGACCCTCGGAAATCTGTGGTCCGGCGGGCAGCAGGTCGAGGTCGGGACCGTGCAGCGCGTCGTGGATATAGGGCGATCCGACTTCCAGTGGGGTCATGCCGCATTCGCGCGCGAGAAACCGTGCCAGCGGGATTTCAAGCTGGCTGTCGGGAAAGAAGAAAACCGATTTGCCGTCCAGCGTCGCCGCAGCCTGTGCCACGGCCTGCCGCGCGCGGCGGCGCGGCGCTTCGGTCACGCGCTCGAAGGTCTCGGCGCTGACGCCGAATTCCTCGGCCACGGCGCGCAGCCACGCGGTTGTGCCTTCCTCGCCCAGCGGGAAAGGCGCCTGGATGTGGCGCGCGCCACGGCGCAGCAGCGCTGCGTGGGTATCGCCCAGAAATGGCTGTGTCAGGGCAAAGACCGTGTTCGCGCCGATGCCCATTTCGTCGTCGATATTGCGGGCGGGCAGCACGCGGACCGGCCCGATCCCCAGATCGGACAGCAGGCCGAGCATCTGGTCCTCGACCACGTCTGGCAGCGCACCGACGACCAGAAGCTCGCGCTCCTGCGTCTCGGGCAGCACCGGCACCATCGACGCGAGGCAGGCATCCTCGCCTTGGGTAAACGTGGTCTCGATCCCCGAGCCGGAATATTCCAGAACCCGCACTTTCGGCGCGAACTGCTGTGTAAGACGCTCCGCCGCACGGCTGAGATCCAGCTTGATGACCTCGGACGGGCAGGAGCCTACAAGAAACAGCTGCCGGATGTCGGGACGGCGCGACAGCAGCCGCTGCACTTCGCGGTCAAGCTCGGCGTGGGCGTCGTTGAGACCGGCGAGATCCGATTCTTCGAGAATCGCCGTGCCGAAGCGGGGTTCGGCAAAGATCATCACGCCCGCCGCGCTTTGCAGAAGATGTGCGCAGGTGCGGCTGCCGACCACCAGAAAGAACGCGTCCTGGATCTTGCGGTGCAGCCAGATGATGCCGGTCAGGCCACAGAAGACCTCGCGCTGGCCGCGCTGTTTCAGGACCGGTGCCGTGCGGCAACCTGTGGTTGGGGGCAGGGGGGTGTGATCGTTCATGCGGGCACCTGTGACTGAAGGCGCGCAACGCGCAGTTTCCACAGGAACTGGCCTGCGTTCACGACGTAGGCGGCATAGGCCAGAAGGGCCGTCACCATCAACGTGTCGGGGGACATCGTCCCGGCGAAAAGTCCATAGATATAAAGGGTATGCAGCGCGATGACACCAAAGCTGAACACGTCTTCCCAGAAGAAGGCAGGGGCGAAAAGCCATTGTCCGAAGACGACCTTTTCCCAGATCGCGCCGGTCACCATGATGAGGTAGAGGGCGCCGGTTTTCAGCACAACCGAAGCGGTCGCGATGGCGTAGCCTTCACCGGTGACGAGGTAGCGCAGGACCAGCGCAAGAGAGATCAGGAAGATGACAAACTGCACCGGCGCGAGCACGCCCTGAACCAGCGTCCAGCGCGACGCATCGCGGCGCGCGCGCTGTGCGGGCGTGTAGAGCGGTCGGTGGCTGCCGTGGGCGCGGTCGGCGCGTTCCATAGAATGATCCCTGTCGCATGTGCTTACCTGACGCTGACACTCAAACAACAAACTGTCAACTTTGACTTACACATTGGAAATCGGCCACAGAGCAGGGATTAGGCGAGAGGCCCCTGAAAAACATGAACAAAATGGAAAAAAGAATTTGATTGTCAATAACAATTGACAACATCGAAGGGGGTGTAGACCATGTTTGGCAATCACTCTACAAGGTCCCGAATTCCCAGCGCCCCTGCGCGCGTGCGGAGGGTTAATAGATGCGACGAGATCCAGAGGACTATGCGACACGCAATCCCGCGCATCGGGTGGGGGGTGTCGCGCGTCGCGTCCTGTCTGTATTGTCTCAGGAATTGAAGGGGATATACCCCGATCTGCCCGACTGCGTTCTGGTCCGTTACCTTGAACAGATGGAGGCGGCGATCCTTCATCCCGGGGTGGAACGGGCGGACAAGGTTCTGAACCTGATGCGCCGGTCGGGGATTCGCGATGCGGATATCGCGGACTTCTATATCCCCGTCATCGCGCGCCGTCTGGGCGAGGGGTGGGTCGCCGATACCCTTGATTTCGCCGCAGTGACCACCGGATCGGCGCGGTTGCAGGATATGCTGCGGCGCCTTGATTCAAGCTGGTGCACGCCCGCCGACAAACATATCGGCATGCGCGGAGAGTATTGCGTGATCGTGCCCGAAGGCGTTCAGCACTCGCTGGGCGCGCGTATACTGGCCGGACAGCTGCGCCGCGCCGGCTGTAACGTCCACCTGAAGATCGAACTTCCGGTCGCGCAGATTGCCCAAACCGTGGGCTCGGCAGATTTCCGCGGCGTGTTTGTTTCGGCGACTTCTCGTGAAAGCCTTGATTTCCTGCGCTGCGTCGTGACACAAGCCCGCGATGGTAACGCATGGTCGCCCGTCCTTCTGGGGGGCAACGTGCTGGAGCGGGGTTTCGAAGTGGACAGTGTGGTCGGAGCGGATTTTGCGACCAATGACTGGAGCGACGCCTTGCGCTTTTGTGAGCGGCGGGTCGAGCAATGAAGCCGATGGTAGGAGGGACCTGGACAAGCGGTCTTATTCCGATGATCGAGCCCGAAGTCGTGACCGACATCATTTCGCGCGTCGCCGATCTGGGAGTCGTGATCTCTCCGGACGGGATTGTTCTGGGCATATTGGCCAACCCCAATTTCAAGCCGAAAGAGGCGCTGAGCCGTTTCGAGGGGGCGCGGCTGCGCGATACGCTGACCACAGAAAGCGCCGAAAAGTTCGATGGCCGTCTGGCGCAGTTCCTGAATGATCCCTCGGGCGTGCGCCCGGTCGAGCTGAACCACATCTCGACGGATGCGTTCGACAGTTTCCCGGTCCGCTACAGCTTTCACAACGTCGGCAGCGACGGGTCGATCCTGCTCATGGGTCGCGATCTGCGGCCGCTGGCAGAGATGCAGCAGCAACTGGTCGCCGCGCAGATCACGCTGGAAAAGGACTATGAGGCGCGGCGCGCCTTCGACACGCAGTTCCGCGTTCTGATGGCCTCGGTGGACGATGCGATGGTTTTCGTGTCGCTGCCCGAAGGCATGGTCAGCGATTGCAACCCCGCGGCGCGGGCGATGCTGGGCAAGCAGGGCGGCGATCTGGTGGGGATCTCGCTCGAACATCTGTTCGAGGGGCGCGCCAAGGGCGATCTTGTGGACCAGCTGGTGACCCTCGCGACAGAGGGCGGCAAGCCGCAGATCACGCTCAAGGCGCGCGGGGCGGGCCGGATGGTCACGGTCAAGCCGACGCTCTTCCGCAGCGGGGGCGATCAGGCGATGCTCTGCCGTGTGCTGAGCAGCAATGTCGAATCCCTGCGCTCCGACAGCCTGCATGACAATCTGGCGGGGCTGTACGAAAAGGGTGTCGATCCGATCATCTTTGTCAGCGCCGCGGGGCAGATCCTCAGCGCGAACGAGGCGTTTCTGAACCTTGCCGATGTCACCCACGGGCGCGCCCTGAAGGGGCGCAGCCTGTCGGACTTCCTCAGCCGGGGGAGTGTCGATCTGAACGTGATGCTCGACAATGCCGCGCGCAGCGGGTTGATGCGCGCCTATACGACAAAGATCACCGGTGAATTCGGCGCCGAGCGCGCGGTCGAGATCGCGACGACCCATGTGCAGACCGGCGTCGATCCGGTCTTTGCGATGGTGGTGCGCGATATTTCGCGCCACGACACCGGCCGTCAGGACACCCAGCAGTTGGGCGAGGTCGACATGCAGTCGGTGATCGAACTGATCGGCAGCCAGTCGCTGCGCGATATCGTGGCCAAGACCACGGATGTGGTCGAGAAGATGTGCATCGAGACAGCGGTCGAGCTGACGTCGAACAACCGTGTGGCGGCGGCGGAGATGCTGGGTCTGTCGCGTCAATCGCTCTATGTGAAGCTGCGCAAGTACGGGCTTTTGAAAACCGGCGCCGACGACAGCTGATTTGATCTGGCAAAACCCGCGCTCTTTGCCCTAAAGAGCGCCATGGAAAAATTCCCTCTAGAAAACGATCTGGTCGCGCGCGGGCTGTCCGCCTATGCGCCGTACCTCATGAACCGGATCACGCATCGCTATAACCAGACCCTCGGCACCACGATGGCCGAGGCCGGTCTGAGCACGATCAAGATGCGTGTTGTCTGCGCGCTGGCGGCAAAGGGTTCGCTGACCGTCAACGATCTGTCCGTCTATGCCGTGGCCGAACAATCCACCATGAGCCGCACCTTGGAGCAGATGGCCCGCGAAGGTCTGGTGGACCGTGCGATGGACGAAAGCGACAGCCGTGTGCGGGTCATTTCGCTGACCCAGGCCGGGCACGATATCTATACCCGGATCTGGCCCGCCATGGCCGAGGCCGAGGCCCGGATGTTCGACGGGATCGATCCGGCGGACCGCGCGCAGCTGCTCGAGACGCTCGACGGTATGCTGCGCAACATCCGGCTGAACCCGCTCTAGGCGCTATCCGTCGCCAAGCTCGGCCAGCAGCGCCTGCAAGGCGGGCTTCAGCCGCGCCTGATCCTCGGGTGAGAGCCGTGCCATCAGGCGCGTCTCGTGGGCGCGGGCCTGCGTGACCAGCTGCGCCGCAAGCGCCGTGCCCGCGTCGGTCAGGTGAATGCGGCGGCGGCGCTTGTCGCGGACGTCGGCGCGGCGCACCAGCAGGCCGCGATCGACCATGCCGTCGATGATCCGGGTGAGGCGCGATTGCTCAAGCATGGCGTATTCGGCAAGCCGCGTGATCATCTGCCCGTCGTTGTCGATCAGACAGGCCAGCACGCGCCATTCCGGCACCCGCAACCCTGCCTTGCGCACCTGCGCGTGAAACTCTGCACTCGCCGCCTCCGAAGACGCGGCCAGCAGGTAGAGCAGATAGGAGGAGACAAAGCTGTCGCCCGGTGTGTCCTGATCGCGTGCCATACCCTAGAATCGCGCCTTCGCAGGAATTCTCAAGCGAAAAGAAATCCCTTGACGGAATAAATATGAAATTTCATATTTTATCGGACAGGAGGATGCCCATGCCAGATCTCACGCTGCGGCTTGACCGGATCGAAGACGTCACCGACCGGGTGCGGTATTTCCGTTTCGTCGCGGCGCAGGACGACGGGGCGCTGCCGCCTTACACGCCCGGTGCGCATCTGTGTTTCGATCTCGGCGGGGGTCGGCGGCGTGAATATTCGCTGATCGACTGGCCTGGCGCCGACGACGCCTATTGCGTTGCCGTCCAGCGCGAGAATGCGGGGCAGGGCGGATCGCGGGCGATGCACCGGCTGGCGGTGGGCGACACGGTGACCGCGCAGGCGCCGATCAATGATTTTCCGCTGGAGGGTAAAGGCCCGGTCGTGCTTCTGGCGGGCGGCATCGGGATCACGCCGATAATTTCGATGGCAACGGCGCTGCAGGCGGCGGGGCGCGAATTCGCGTTGCACTACACCGCGCGCTCGGCGGCGGCGATGGCCTTTGCCAGCCGTCTGCGCGACAGCTTCGGAGAGGCGGTGCATCTTTACCACGACGATGCGCAGGCGCTGGACCTGACGGCGCTGATGCAATCGCTCGACCCTTCAACGGCACTCTATATCTGCGGGCCGCGCGGGATGATCGACGCGGCGCGCGCGGCAGCCGCCGACAGGGGCATCGACGATATCCACGTCGAACTGTTCACCGCCCGCGCCCCCGAAGCAGGTGACCGCGCCTTCGAGGTCGAGCTGCACGGCACCGGCCGGACCTTTACCGTGCCGCCCGGACGCAGCATCATCGAGGTGCTGGAAGAAGGCGGCGTCGATCTGACCTACGATTGCCAGCGCGGCGATTGCGGGATCTGCCGGACAGAGGTTGTCGCGGGGATTCCCGATCACCGCGATGTGGTCCTGACCGACGAGGAACGCGCATCGGGCAAGGTGATGCAGATCTGCGTGAGCCGCGCCAAAAGCGACCGTCTGGTGCTGAAGCCGCGCGAGAAGCGGCAGGCCACGGCCCCGCGCCAGACCCGCCGCGTGCAGCCCCAGGCCACCCGCGCCGAGGATATCCGCGCGCTGTTTACCGGCCCGCAGGTCCACCGCGATGTCTATACCAGCCCCGAAATCTACCGGCTGGAAATGCGCCACCTGTTCCGCAACGCATGGGTCTTTGTCGGCCACGAAAGCCAGACACCCAATAACGGCGACTATTATACAACCCAGATTGGCGACCAGCCGGTGATTCAGGTGCGTCACAGCGATGGCGAAATCCACGTTCTGCACAACCGCTGCCCGCACAAGGGCACCAAGATCGCCATCGACCGCGAGGGCAATACCGGCAAATTCTTCCGCTGCCCCTATCACGCGTGGAGTTTCGAGACGGACGGCTGTCTTCTCGCGATTCCGCTGAAGAAAGGATACGACGGCACCGGCCTTCAGCAGACCGAGAACGCGAAGGGGATGAAGGCCGTGGGCGCCGTGCATGTGCACCGCGGCTTTGTCTTTGCCCGCGTCGCGGACGAGGGGATCTCTTTCGAGGAATTCTTTGGCGACAGCCTCAGCTCCATCGACAACATGGTGGACCGGTCGCCGGAAGGGCGGCTGGAAGTGGCGGGGCCGCCGCTGCGCTACATGCACAAGTGCAACTGGAAGATGCTGGTCGAGAACCAGACCGACACCTGCCACCCGATGGTGGCACATGAATCCTCCGCCGGGACCGCCGTCGCGATCTGGGAAGAGATGGGCAACCCCGAACCGCGCCCGCCCGCGATGCAGATCATCGCCCCCTTCATGTCGGCCTATGAATTCTTCGAGGATATGGGAATACGGACATGGCCGAACGGGCACGGCCATACCGGCGTCAACATGTCGATCCATTCCGACTATGATGCGATCCCCGGCTATTTCGAGGCGCTGACAGAGGCCTATGGCGAGGACCGTGCGAAAGAGATCCTCGACGAAAACCGGCACAACACGGTCTATTTCCCGAACATCATGGTGAAGGGGCCGATCCAGCAGCTGCGCAATTTCATCCCGCTGGGGCCGGACAAGACGCTGGTCGAAAGCTATATCTACCGCCTTGTCGGCGCGCCGGACGAATTGCTGGCCCGTACCGCGATGTACAACCGGATGATCAACGCGCCCACGTCAATCGTGGGCCACGACGATCTGGAGATGTACGAGCGCGCACAAGAGGGGTTGATGTCGGACGGGCTGGAATGGGTCAACATCCAGCGCCTGATGACCGGCGACGAGGATTACACCGACGAAGCGGTCGAGAACGGCACCACGGAACGCCAGATGCGCAACCAGTTCGACGCATGGGTCAAGTTCATGACCGCGACGATGGAGGGCGCGTGATGGAGCGGGAGCGGATCATCGATTTCCTCTACGACGAAGCGCGGATGCTGGACGAGGGGCGGTATTCGGAATGGCTCGACCTGTGGCTGGAGGACGGGCATTACTGGATGCCTCTCGATTACAAGCAGACTGATCCGCATCTGGTGACATCGCTGCTCTATGAGGACATGTTCATGCTGCGCCTGCGGGTCGAGCGTTTGAACGGCGCGCGGACCTTCAGCCAGAAACCCAAAAGCCGCTGCCACCACGTGATCCAGCGCCCCTTCGTGGACGAGATCGACGGCGACCGGATCCGGACAAACACGTCGATGCACTATGTCGAGACGCGGCTGGACGACCAGTTCCTGCTCGCGCTGACCGCCACCCACGATCTGCGCGTGGTCGACGGCGCGCTGCGTATCGCGAACAAGCGGGTGGATCTGCTGAATTCCGACGCGGCCTTCGGCAATATCCAGTTGTTGCCATGATCGGAGATGCGCAAACAGTCTACGAGGCTTTCGCCGCCACCGCCGCGCATCATCCGATCCGCCCCATGCTGAACGTCCTGCCCGGCACCGCCGGGGTCTACGGCATCGACGCGGGCGAGATCCTCTATGCCGAGGCGCTGGCGCGGGTCGACCACCTTGCCGCGCGGTTCGAAGCGGCGGGATACGGCGCTGGGATGCGCGTGGCCCTGCTGCTGGAAAACCGGCCCGATTTCTTTCTGCTGTGGCTGGCGCTGAACAAGATCGGCGCGTCTGTCGTGCCGATCAATCCCGACCTGCGCGCAGCGGAGCTGGAATACCTGATCGGTCACGCCGAACCCGCGCTGATCATTTCCATACCTTCCCGTATGGAGGAGCTGGGCCTTGCCGCCGGTGCCGCCGGTGTCGATCTTTCCGTGATCCCGCCGGATCTGGCCCCGCCGGCCCCGCGCGCGGGGGCATCGGTTGCCGCGCCGGGTGACGGGCAGACGCGGGAGGCGGCGATCCTCTATACCTCTGGCACGACGGGCAAGCCCAAGGGCTGCGTGCTGCCCAACGCCTATTTCCTGCTTGCCGGTGACTGGTACGCACGTGTCGGCGGCATTGCCACGCTGCACGACGAGGGCGAGCGGATGATCACGCCGCTGCCGATCTTTCACATGAACGCCATGGCCTATTCCTTCATGGCGATGATCGCCGTGGGCGGATGCCTGACCGCGCTGGACCGTTTTCACCCGCGCAGCTGGTGGGCCGATGTGGCAGTATCCGGTGCGACCTGCCTTCACTATCTGGGTGTGATGCCCTCGATGCTGCTGGGTCTGCCGCAAACGCCGCAGGATCGCGGGCACAGCGTGCGCTTCGGTTTTGGCGCGGGGGTGGACCCCAAGAAACAGCACCAGTTCGAGGACCGCTTCGGCTTTCCGCTGGTCGAGGCATGGGCGATGACCGAAACCGGCGCAGGGGCGGTGATCGCCGCCGCGAACCACGACCGTCTGGTCGGCGAGGCCAGCATCGGCACGCCCGGCCCGGAGGTAGAAGTCATGCTGCGCGACGATGCCGGAAACCCGTCGGATCAGGGCGAGCTTCTGGTGCGCCGCGCGGGCAATGACCCGCGCTACGGCTTCTTTTCGCATTACGAGAAGGATCAGGCGGCCACCGATGCCGCTTGGGAGGGAGGGTGGTTCCACACCGGAGATATCGTGCGGCGCGGCGCGGACGGGAACATGTTCTTCGTGGATCGCAAGAAAAACGTCATCCGCCGCTCGGGCGAAAACATCGCGGCGGTGGAGGTTGAATCGATCCTCATGCGGCATCCGGCGATCACGGCGGCAGGGGTGGCGGCGGTGCCCGATCCGGTCCGCGGAGACGAGGTATTCGCCTGCGTCACCGCCGCCGGTGTCACCGCCGAGGAAATCGCGACATGGTGTCTGGACCAGATGGCCTATTACAAGGTGCCGGGCTATATCGCCTTCGTCGATGCGCTGCCGCTGACGCCCACGCAAAAGATCCAGCGCGCGGCGCTGAAGGCCCTGGCGCTGGAGCTGCGCGACGATCCTGCCACGGTGGACACCACCGCGCTGAAGAAACGGCAGGTCGCGTGATGCGCCAGTCCTACGCCGGTGTGGCCCTTGCGGCACCCTATTCACACCCCTACCAGCGCTACAGCCCCGAAACCGCGCATTGGTGGATCGCCAAGGCGCTGCGCGGATCGCTTGACGCCGCCGGCCTGCGCCCTGCGGACGTGGACGGCTTTTGCGTGTCGTCGTTCACGCTGTTTCCCGATACCGCCGTGGGGCTGGCACAGCATTTCGGGCTCTCGCCCCGCTGGCTCGATCATATTCCCATGGGCGGTGCCAGCGGGATCGTCGCTCTGCGCCGCGCGGCACGGGCGGTGCAGGCGGGCGATGCCAGCATCGTCGCCTGCGTGGCGGGCGACACCAACCACATCGACAGTTTCCGCAACCTGCTGTCGGGGTTTTCGCGCTCGGCGCTCGATGCGTCCTACCCCTATGGCTACGGCGGACCGAACGCGAATTTCGCCCTGCTCACGGACCGCTACATGGCCGAGTACGGCGCCACCCGCGAGGATTTCGGGCGGCTCTGCGTGGCGCAACGCGCCAATGCCCTGCGCTATCCCGGCGCGGTGATGAAAAAACCGCTGAGCATGGAAAGCTATCTGGATGCCATGCCCGTCGCTGACCCGATTGCCCTGTTCGATTGCGTCATGCCCTGCGCAGGGGCAGAGGCGTTTCTGGTGATGTCCGAGGACGAAGCAATGCGGCGCAGTCTGCCCTTCGCGCGCCTGGACGCAGCCATCGAGCGGCACAACGCCCACGCCGAGGATCCCGTGCAGCTGCGCGGCGGCTGGACCGTGGACATCGACGAACTTTGGCAGATGGCCGATGCCACCCCGCAGGACATGGATCTGCTGCAGACCTACGACGATTATCCGGTGATCTCGATGATGCAGATCGAGGATCTGGGTTTCTGTGCCAAGGGGGAGGCGCCGGCCTATATCCGCGACCGCGACCTGACCGTGGAGGGTGATTTTCCGCACAATACCAACGGCGGGCAGCTTTCGGCGGGGCAGGCGGGGGCGGCAGGCGGATATATCGGACTGGTCGAGGCGATCCGCCAAGTCACCGGACAGGCAGACGGCACGCAGGTGGCGGGCGCCCGCCGCGCGCTGGTGTCGGGTTTCGGGATGATAAACTACGATCGCGGTGTGTGTTCAGCCGCTGCGGTCATCGGTGAGGGGGTGCGGGCATGACCGACCCGATGCAGCCGCCCGGAAAGAAGAACCCGCAGGCGCGCAGTGCCACGCCGACGCGCCCGCCCGAATGGCGCAGCCGCGCGGCCATGGGGCTGACGGCAGCGGCCGCCGAAGCGCGCTTTGCCCTGCAACACTGCGCCGAGTGCGGCACCGTGCAATACCCGCCGCGCGATGCCTGCGGGCGCTGCATCGGCACGCGGCTCGACTGGCGCGATACCGACCCGCGCGGCACGCTTCTGGCGGAAACCTTGGTGCGCACTTCGACGAACCTCTATTTCCGCGCGCGGATGCCGTGGCGCATGGGGTCGGTTCAGCTCGACGCGGGGCCTGTTGTGCTGTGCCATATCCACCCCGACGTACCGGCGCGGGGCCGCGTGACCCTGATCAACCGGCTGGACCGTGCCGGGCAGGGGGTGCTGATCGCCCTGCCCGAGACACCCACCCCCAACATGGAGGACGCCGCCGTGATGCGTGCTGTCACCTCGGACCCGAAACACCGCCGCGTGCTGATCACCGATGCGCGCGCGCCCTACGCGGCGGCGCTGGCCCGCGCGGTTCAAAAGGCGGGCGCCGCAACCGTCTTTGCCGGTGTGTCCGAGACATGGCGCGGCCCGCTGCCGCAGATCGAGGGCGCACAGATGGTGCCGCTCGACGTGACCGACACCAGCGCGGTCCGGCGGCTGGCCGCCGAGATTGGCGGCAAGGTCGATATCCTGATCAACACCGCGCGCTTCATGCGCCCCGGCGGGGCGCTGGCGCGGGGGGACACCGGCTTTGCCCGCGACGAGATGGAGGTGAACTATCTGGGCCTCATGCGCCTTGCGCAGGCCTTCGGCCCTGCCATGTCGGCCCGCACGGCGGATGGCGACAACAACGCGGTCGCATGGGTCAATGTGCTGGATGCCCACGCGCTCAGCCCTGATCCCGCCTTCGGCTGTTTCTCGGCCTCGCACGCGGCGGCGCGGGCACTGTCGCAATCGCTGCGCGGCGAGTTTCGCGCCAGCGGCCTGCGGGTGATGAATGTCTACACCGGCCCCACGGACGACGACTGGTTCGCGCCGCTGCCGCCGCCCAAGGTGGGTGCCGCGGCCCTTGCCCGCGCGCTGGTCGGCGGCCTGCAGGACGGGGCCGAGGATGTCTGGTGCGGCGATGTCGCCAAGGATCTGCGCGACCGCTGGATGCGCGACGCGAAAGTGCTGGAACGCGAACTGACCATGGGAGGGGACGCGCCATGAGCCTTGCGGATTTCGCCGCCGATATCGCCACGGGGGCCGTGCGGGTGGTTGACCTGACCCATACGCTGGACCCCGATTTCCCGGTGATCGTCCTGCCGCCCGAGTTCGGCCAATGCGCGCGTTTCCGCATGGAAGAGATCAGCGCATACGACCACCGTGGCCCCGCGTGGAAGTGGCACAACATCACCATGTCCGAACATACCGGCACCCATTTCGACGCGCCCAGCCACTGGGTGTCGGGCCGCGACGTACCCAATGGCGCGGTCGACGAGATCCCCGCGCAGGCGCTGATCGGGCCGGTGTGCGTGATAGACTGCAGCGCAGGCGCTGCAGCGGACGACGACTTCGAGCTGACACCGCAGATCATCGCGGAATGGGAAGCCGCCCACGGCCCCATTCCGGCGGGCGCCTGGGTGCTGATGCGCACGGATTGGTCAAAACGCACGGGTGCGGAATACCTCAACATGCGCGAGGACGGGCCGCATTCGCCGGGGCCCACCCCTGCGGCGGTCCGGGCGCTGCTGGCGCGGGACATTCGCGGTTTCGGCACCGAATGCGTCGGCACCGATGCGGGGCAGGGCGCGCATTACACGCCGCCCTATCCCGCGCACGACCTGCTGCATGGCGCAGGGAAATACGGGCTGCAATGTCTTGCCAATCTCGATCAGCTGCCCGCCACGGGTGCTGTGCTGATCACCCCGCCGCTGAAAATCCGCAACGGAACCGGCAGCCCCCTGCGGGTGCTGGCACTGGTGCAGACATGACCCACACAGCTGTCATCACCGGTGGCAACAAGGGCTGCGGTGCCGATCTGGCCCGCGCGCTGCTGGAGCGTGACTATACCGTCATTTCCGTGGCGCGCCGTGCTCCCGAAACCAGCCACCCCAACCTGCATTCCGTCGAGGCCGATCTGCTGGACCCTGCCGCCGTGCAGGCCGCCGCCGAGGAAATCGCGCAGCGTTTCGCGGTGACTCATCTGATCCACAACGCCGGGCTGATCTGGCCCAATCTGGTCGAAGACGCCACGCCCTCCGACATCACCGGTCTTGCGCAGCTGCACCTCGGCTCTGCGCTCACGCTGGTGCAGGCGGTGCTGCCAAACATGAAGGCGGCGGGCTTCGGGCGGGTGATGTTCAATGCCTCGCGCGCGGCACTTGGGGCACCCACCCGCACGGCCTATTCGGCCAGCAAGGCGGGCATGATCGGCATGGCGCGCACATGGGCGCTGGAACTGGCGCAGCACGGGATCACCGTGAACGTCGTGGCCCCCGGCCCGATCCTGACCGACAATTTCTGGGGCATCGTGGAAAAGGGCAGCCCCCGTCAGGATGCGCTGGCAAAATCCATTCCCGTCGGGCGTCTGGGAACGGTCGAGGATGTCACCAACGCCTTTCTGTTTTTCTGCGATCCGGCCAGCGGTTTCGTCACCGGTCAGACCCTCTATGTCTGTGGCGGGGCGAGCGTTGGAACGCTGACGATCTGACTGGACTCTTATATGATTTCGCATAGGGTAAAGAGTTACAAAAATAACCATAAACTAACCAAGGGAGAAACATAATGACTGCTTTCACACGTATTCTTGCCGCTGCAGGACTGGCTGCCGGATTGTCCACAGCCGCCGCTGCGCAAGAGAAAACCCTGACCATTTCCACATGGCTGCCGCCTTCGCACAGCATCAACGTGGACATGTTCGAGGGGCTCATCGACATGATGGAGGAAGCCACCGACGGGCAGGTCACCGCCGAGATCAAGAGCGGCCTCGCCCCGCCACCGGCGCAGATGGATCTGGTGATGGACGGCGCGGCCGATATCTCGATCATCTTTCACGGCTACCAGCCCGGCCGCTTTATCGCGACCAAGCTGATCGAACTGCCCGGTTACGAAGGCAACGCCGAGGCGGCATCGGTCGCCTACTGGCGTGTGCACGAGGCGATGCTGTCCGAGCTGGACGAGCACCGCGGTGTGAAGCTGATCGGGCTCAGCACCCACGGCCCGGGCCAGATCCACGCGACCGAGCCGGTTGAATCCCTTGCCGATCTTGACGGGCTGAAGACCCGTCTGGGCGGTGGCGTCAGCGGTGACGTGGGCGCGGCTGTCGGTCTGATCGGCATCAACGTGCCCGCGCCGAAGGTCTACGAGACGCTGGAATCCGGTGCTGCCGATGCGGTGGCGATGAACGTGGGCGAACGCCTCGGCTTCAAACTGACCGAAGTAGCCGAGCACCTCTATGTCATGCCCGGCGGCTTCTACCGCGGATCGTTTGCCGTGCTGATGAGCCAGCAGGCCTTTGACAGCCTGACCGAAGAGCAGCAGGCCGCGCTGGAGGAAAACGTCTTTGGCGAGCCGTTCAGCAGGTTGATGGGTGCCGCATGGGATGCATCCGACGAAGCGGCCTATGCCGCCACCCGCGAGGCCGAAGGCAACACCGTGACCGAAGCCTCCGCCGCCGATCAGGAGGCTTTCGCCAAGATCGCCGCCGATGTGCGCGCGAAGGTGCTGGCAGAGATCGCGGATGCCGGGATCGACGCGCAGGCGGCCTACGACATGGTTGTCGAAGAGATGGCGAAGTAATCGAGCCAGATCAGACCGGCGGGGCGCCCCAGCGGCGCCCCGTTCCACGACCGACAGGAGCCCTGCATGTTGCGACTGCTATTCCGCCTGCCCATCGCGATCGCGGGGGCGGTTCTGTTCTTTCTCATGGCGATGACATTTTGCGATGTCATCATGCGCTCGGCGTTCAACGCGCCGATCGAGGCGGCGACCGAGCTGACCAAGCTGAGCGTCGCGCTGGTCGTCTTCGCGACCCTGCCGACAATTTCCTTTCGCGGCGAACATATCGCGGTCGACCTGCTGGATCCGCTGTTCTCGGGGCGGGGACTGGCGCGGTTGCGCGACGCGGTGATCGCCCTGGCCTGCGGCGTCATGCTGATCTGGCCCGCACTATACGTTCAGGTGCTGGCCGAACGCGCGCGCAGCTACGGTGACCGGACCGAATACCTCGAAATTCCGCAATTCATCGTCGGCTATTTCATTTTCATCATGTGCGCGCTGACCATCGTGGCGCTGATCGTCAAGGGTGTGCTGCTGCTGGTCGCGCCCCGTCTGGTGGAGGACGCGCTGTGATTGCAGGTCTGATCGGGTTCTTCTGCGTCCTTGTGCTGGTGCTGCTGCGCATGCCCATCGCCTTCGCGATGGGGCTGGTGGGGATGGTCGGCTACATGATGGAAAACTCCGTGCGCGGTGCGATTTCCATGGGCGCGCGGCTGATCATCGATACGGCGCAGGACTACGGTCTCAGCGTGGTGCCGCTGTTCATCCTGATGGGGCTGTTCGTGAACAAGGGCGGGATTTCCAAGGAGCTCTATGCCGCGTCGAACGCCTTCCTCGGGCATCTGCGCGGCGGTCTGGCGATCGCGACCATCGTCGCCTGCGGCGGGTTCGCCGCGATCTCGGGCAGTTCGCTGGCAACGGCGGCGACCATGTCGAAGGTCGCGATGCCCGAAATGCGCCGCTACGGCTATTCCGACGGTCTGGCCACCGCGTCGATTGCGGCGGGCGGGACGCTGGGCATCCTGATCCCGCCGTCGGTGATCCTCGTGATCTACGGGCTGCTGACGGAAACCTCTATCGGCAAGCTTTTCGTCGCGGGCATCATTCCCGGGTTTCTGGGCATCCTGTTCTATATCTTCGCGGTGCAACTTTCCGTGCGCCGCAACCCCGAGGCCGGCCCCGCGGGCGAGCGTACGGACTGGTCCGGCAGGCTGAAGGCGCTGCGCGGTGTCTGGGCGGTCCTGCTGCTTTTTGCGCTGGTGATCGGCGGGCTGTACGGGGCGCTGGACGTCTGGCCGATCTACCTGTCGTTTTCCCCGACCGAGGCGGCGGGAATGGGGGCGGCCGGTGCCTTCCTCATCACGCTGCTGCGCGGGCGCCTCGACTGGGCCGGGTTTACCGAAGTGCTGGGCGAAACCGCGATCACCACTGCCAGCCTGTTTTCGGTTCTGATCGGGGCATGGATCTTTTCGAACTTCGTCAACATCGCGGGGCTTCCCGAAGCGCTGCTCGCGCTGGTCAGCGAGAACGATCTGAGTCCCTGGGCTGTGATGGCGGTGATCCTGCTGATCTACATCGCGCTGGGATGTGTCTTTGAAAGCCTCTCGATGCTGCTGCTGACGGTCCCTATCTTCTTTCCGCTGGTGACGAGCATCGGATTCGATCCGATCTGGTTCGGCATCGTCGTGGTTGTCGTGACCGAGATCAGCCTGATCACGCCGCCGGTCGGGCTGAATGTCTTCGTCCTCAAGGGCGTGGTGAAGGACGTCAGCACCGCGACGATCTTCAAGGGTGTGACGCCGTTCTGGCTCATGGATATCGTCCGGCTGCTGCTGCTTCTGGCGGTTCCGGCGCTCGCGCTCTATCTGCCGGGGCGGATGTAGCACAACATAATCATGATTCTCGGTGCTCGGGAGCCACCGGAAACCTCAATTTCGCAAGGCTT
Organism: Sulfitobacter sp. HNIBRBA3233; assembly: GCF_040149665.1. Taxonomy (NCBI): domain Bacteria; kingdom Pseudomonadati; phylum Pseudomonadota; class Alphaproteobacteria; order Rhodobacterales; family Roseobacteraceae; genus Sulfitobacter; species Sulfitobacter marinivivus. The sequence continues at coordinate 46,453 of NZ_JBEFLP010000006.1, forward strand.
CACGCGGTTCTACCCTGACGCGCACTGCGGCATATTGACTATTTCGTAGAATCTCTTGCGATGTGCCGCAACTATCGTATCCTACTGTATACCGCTGCACTCGCCATGCAGTGCAGGGGAGACGCCATGAAAACCGAAAAAGACGCGACGTCTTTGTTCAAGGACAGTCTGTATCACGAGACTGTCACCCAGATTGGCACGCTTCGTGCGAAGCTACCGGAGGAGGTTTTTGCGAACCTCGCCCGCGAGGTGATCCGCCGTCTGACGGACCATCCCGCCGTCCTGTCCTCCTCTATCGCCTTTCCGACCGACAGCAAGATAGACGAGCTGGCGCGCGCGCTTTTGCTGCCCAATCCGCGGGCCGGGATCGCCTTTGTCGAGCGCATCCGCGATCAGGGCGCGTCCGTCGAAACCGTCTATCTGGCCTATCTGGCCGAAGCCGCGAAACGGTTGGGGTACTGGTGGGAAACCGACCAGATCGGCTTTACCGACGTGACGATCGGCACCGGCCACATCTATGCGATCATGCGCGGGCTGAAACCCGTGTTCGGGCAAAACGCGCGCCCTGCGCAGCCCTCGGCCCTGTTCTGCCCGGTTCCCGGCGAAACCCATACGCTGGGCATCCAGATGGCGGCCGATATGGCGCGCAAGCAGGGATGGAACATCACGCTCAAGCGCGACCTGTCCCATGACGCGCTTATCAGCCATGTTATCAGCGCCGGCCACAGCGTCATCGGCATGACAGCGGCGGGCGAACATTCGCTGCCCGCGCTGGCGCGGATCATCCTGGCCCTGCGCATTTCCGCGCCGAACGCGGCGATCCTGATCAGCGGCAATGCCGCGCGCATCGCCCCCGAAACCATTACATTGATGGGCCCCGACGCCGTGGAGCCCGATTTCGACAAGGCGATGACCCGTCTCGGTGAAATCTGGGAAGACGGCAACCGCGCCTCCGAAACCGGCTGAGCCAACGAAAAAGGGCGACCCCGTGGGACCGCCCGTTCCGTTGCGCAAACCGGTCCTTTCGGATCAGCTGTCGCCTTCTTTTTCTTCTTATTCCGGTGCGGGACCGACAGAGACGAGGTACGCCCAGACGTTGACCGCGTCTTCCTCGTCACGCAGTTTGAACGCCATCTTGGACCGCGCTTTGGAATCGTCGAGGTAGTCCGCAAGATACTCTTTCGGGTCAGCGACGTATTTCACGAATTCTTCTTCGTTCCACTCAAGACCCGCTTCGCCGGCTTCCACGATGGAATCGCCATAGCGGAAATCGGTCGAACCGGCCTGACGGCCCAGAACACCGTAAAGGTTCGGACCGGTCCGGCCACCGCGCACGATCGTTTCGCCGTCGGCGTCCTCGATCATGTGGCAGGCCTTGCACTTGTTGAAGACCGACTCGCCTGCTTCCGCGTCACCGGTTGCGTGGCCATCGGCAAAGGCAGGGGCGCTCATCAGCGCCATGCCCATAGCTGTTGCTGCGAAAAGTTTCATTGTAATCCTCCGTTGTATGCCCTCCACCTAGACTGGACGCGGCCAAGGTAAAGGACTGACGAAGGAAAAAGATTGCACACTATCTACCCTGCGCCAAGCGCTACTGACAGAACGTCGTCCGCTGGCCATGGATGGCCCTGTGTAAATTGCACATTACACTTGCCGAAACATAAGGTGTCAGATTAATCTGACACAATGTCACTCGCACCCGCCCAACCTTTGCGCCGCCTGCCCCAGCCTGCCGCGGCCCTGGCCCTTATAAAGCCGATCACATGGTTTCCGCCCATGTGGGCGTATCTCTGTGGCGTGGTGTCGTCGGGTGTGGCCCCGTCGGGGCAATGGGCGCTGGTGGTGCTGGGTCTGGTTCTGGCGGGCCCTCTGGTCTGCGGGATGAGCCAGGCCGCAAACGACTGGTGCGACCGCCATGTCGACGCCATCAACGAACCATTGCGCCCGATTCCGTCTGGCCGGATACCGGGGCGCTGGGGGCTCTGGATTGCGCTGGCGATGTCGGTGCTTTCGTTGCTCGTGGGCTGGCAACTGGGGCCATGGGGTTTTGGCGCGACACTCCTCGCCGTTGCGGCGGCATGGGCCTATTCCGCCGAACCCGTGCGGCTGAAGCGGTCGGGCTGGTGGGGGCCGGGCCTGTGCGGTCTGGCCTATGAAACGCTTCCATGGATCACCGGCGCGGCCGTCGTGTCTGGCGGAGCACCTGCCGCGCCCGTTCTGGCGGTTGCAGTGCTTTACGGTCTGGGCGCGCATGGCATCATGACGCTGAACGATTTCAAGGCGGTCGAAGGGGACCGCGCGCTCGGCCTTGCCTCCCTGCCCGTCACGATGGGTGCGGACCGCGCGGCGCGGGTCGCCTGTGTGGTCATGACCGTGCCGCAGCTTGCGGTCATCGCCCTGCTGTTTTGGTGGGGCAAGCCGGTGCACGCGCTGGCCATCGCCGCGCTGCTGGCCGGACAGGGGGCCGCGATGCGCGTGCTGCTGCGCGATCCGAGGGGCAACACCCCATGGTATCAGGGCGTCGGCATCCTTCTTTACATCAGCGGCATGATGGTCGCCGCCTTCGCGCTCAGGGGGCTGTGATGCAACTGTCCTGGATCCAGATCTTCCGGCTCGGACTTGTGCAGATGGCGCTTGGCGCGATCGTGGTGCTGACGACATCGACCCTGAACCGGCTGATGGTCGTCGAATTCGCCCTGCCCGCCGTTCTGCCCGGCGCACTGGTGGGGCTGCACTACGGCATCCAGCTCAGCCGCCCGCGCTGGGGATTCATCTCGGACAAGGGGGGCAACCGGACCGCGTGGATCATCGGCGGCATGGCGCTTCTGGCGCTCGGCGGTCTGGGTGCTGCACTCGGGGTGACGATGTTTGCGCAAAGCTATGGCGCGGCGCTGGCCCTGTCGGTGCTGGCCTATGCGCTGATCGGGCTGGGCGTGGGGGCTTCGGGCACATCGCTGCTGGCGCTTCTGGCCACCACCACCGCGCCGCACCGCCGCGCCGCTGCCGCGACGATCACCTGGCTGATGATGATTTTCGGCATCGCCCTGACAGCGGGGCTCGCGGGCAGTTTCCTCGACCCCTATTCGCCCCCCCGCCTGATGGCGGTGGTCGCCGTGGTCGTGGGCGCTGCCTTCGTGCTGACCGTCATCGCCGTGGGCCGCATCGAACGCGGCCTGACGAAACAGGCATCCGAACCGCCAACCCCCTTCATGGAAGGGCTGCGCGAAGTCTGGGCAGAACGCCGTGCGCGGAACTTCACCCTCTTCGTGTTCCTGTCGATGAACGCCTATTTCATGCAGGAACTCATCCTCGAACCCTTCGCGGGCCTCGTCTTCGGCTTTACGCCGGGACAGTCGACACAGCTGTCGGGAGCGCAGAACGGCGGTGTCTTTCTGGGTATGCTGATCGTCGGGGTCGCCGCCACCGGCCTCAAGCTCGGCTCGCTGCGGGCGTGGGTCGTGTCGGGCTGTATCGGCTCGGCGCTGGTGCTGGGGTTGATCGCGCTGGCGGGAACGGGCGCCTTCGCATTGCCGCTGGTGCCGCTGGTCATGGGTCTTGGCCTGTTCAACGGGATGTTCGCCGTCGCGGCGATCGGGTCGATGATGGCGCTGGCCTCTGACGGGCGCGAACGCCGCGAAGGCACGCGGATGGGGCTCTGGGGTGCGGCGCAAGCCATCGCTGCGGGCTTTGGCGGGCTGACTGGTGCCGCCGCCGTCGACCTTTTGCGCCTGTCGCTGCCCGACGGCCCCGCCTTTGCCGCCGTTTTCACGGCCGAGGCCGCTCTATTCCTTGCCGCTGCCGTGATGGCCCGGCGGATCCTGTCCACCACCCCAGCGCCGCACGCCGCCGCGCTCGTTCCGGGAGAATAACAGATGTATGATGTCGTCGTCGTAGGCGGGGGCCCCTCGGGCACCACCGCAGCAGCCGATCTGGCGCGGTCCGGCAAGACCGTCGCCTTCATCGATCGCGAAGGCCGGATCAAACCCTGCGGAGGCGCGATACCGCCACGGCTGATCCACGATTTCAACATTCCCGACAGCCAGATCGTCGCGCGCATCCGTACCGCGCGGATGATCTCGCCCACCCAGCGGCAGGTCGACATCCCCATCGAGAACGGTTTCGTCGGCATGGTCGACCGCGAGCATTTCGACGAGTTCCTGCGCGTGCGCGCCGAAGCCTCGGGCGCGGAACGCTTCGCCGGCACGTTCACGCGGATCACCCGCGACGAGGAAGGCACCCATGTGCACTACCGTCACAAACACTCGGGCGAGATGCGCACGCTGACCGCGCGCATCGTCATCGGAGCGGACGGGGCGCGCTCGAACGTGGCCAAGGCCGAAGTGCCCGGTTGCGAGAAGATCCCCTACGTCATCGCCTACCACGAGATCATCGAAGCCCCCGAAACCGCGCACGCCCAATACGACCCCATGCGCTGCGACGTGATCTATGACGGCGCGATTTCGCCGGATTTCTACGGCTGGGTGTTCCCGCACGGCGGACAGGCCAGTGTCGGGATGGGCACCGGTCTCGACGGTGTGGACCTCAAGAAAGCCACGGCAGCGCTGCGGGCCGCGTCCGGTCTGGCCGACTGTCGCACGATCCGCCGCGAGGGCGCGCCGATCCCGCTGCATCCGATGGACTGCTGGGACAATGGCCGCGATGTCGTGCTTGCCGGGGATGCGGCGGGCGTTGTCGCGCCTTCCTCGGGCGAAGGCATCTATTACGCCATGGTCGGGGGCCGCGTCGCCGCCACCGCTGCGGCTGCGGCGCTTCAATCCGGCCGCGTGCAGGATCTGGGACTGGCGCGCAAGCTGTTCATGCGCGAGCACAAGCAAGTGTTCCGCGTGCTGGGCGCGATGCAGAATGCGTACTACCGGTCGGACGCGCGCCGCGAACGCTTCGTGTCGTTGTGTCACGACGTGGACGTGCAGCGCCTGACCTTCGAGGCCTACATGAACAAGAAACTGGTCAAGGCACGGCCCTTCGCGCATCTGAAAATCGGGGTCAAGAACCTCGCGCATCTCACAGGTCTCGTATCCGAGACACGGGTATAGTAAACGCACCGGTGCAGAGGCACCTGGGTACGAACGCGACAGAGAGGCCAGATCATGCGCGACGGAGACGTTATGAACGACATCATGATCCCCGCCTGGGTCGACGGCAGGTTGACGCCGGTCGAAAAGCTGGCCGCGCACCAGCGCGGATTGCGCCACAAGGCGGTGTCGGTTTTCGTGATGGACGGGCCGCGCATGTTGATCCAACGCCGCGCGCTCGGCAAATACCACACGCCCGGCCTTTGGGCGAATACCTGCTGCACCCACCCCGAATGGGAAGAGGACGCCGCCGATTGCGCGAACCGCCGCCTGTCCGAAGAGTTGGGCATCACGGGTGTGATCCCGCGCCCGCGCGGGCAGGTGGAATACCGCGCCGATGTGGGCGACGGGCTGATCGAACACGAACTGGTCGATGTCTTTGTGGTCGACGCGCCGCGGGAAATGCCTCTGGCACCGAACCCTGACGAGGTGATGGATACCCGCTGGATCGATCTGGATACCCTGCGGTCCGAGATCGCCACAACGCCAGAGGTCTTCACCCCGTGGCTGCGGATCTACATGGCCGAACACACCGCGCTGATTTTCGGCAATCCGGCCTGAGCCGGTCCTGCGAGGAGCGTCTTGCGCGGCGCGCGGAGGCGCGGCGCGAGCGAGGAGCCCCCGCCAGCCCTGTGGTCAGGCCTTGACCCGCTCCACCTTCGCGGCCTGCAAGGCCGCCGCGGCGATATCCGCCGCCGTCAGGCCGGCATCCGCATACATCGCATCCGGTGCCGCCTGATCGATAAACCGGTCCGGCAATGTCATCGTGCGCACGGCCAGATCCCCGTCCAGCAGCCCCTCGTCGCTGAGGTAGTGCAGCACCATCGCGCCAAATCCGCCCCGTGATCCCTGCTCTACCGTGATCAGCGCGCGGTGCTTGCGGGCCAGCTTCGCAATCAGCCTGGTATCCAGCGGCTTGGCGAACCGCGCGTCCGCAACCGTCACGGTCAGGCCCTCCGCCTCGATGATGTCCGCGGCCCGCAGGCTTTCGCCCAGATGCGCGCCGAAGGACAGGATCGCCACGTCGAACCCGTGGCGCACGACCAGCCCCTTGCCGATCTCCAGCGGGACACCGCGTTCGGGCAGGGCCACACCGCTGCCTTCCCCGCGCGGATAGCGAAAGGCGATGGGCCCGCTGTCGTGGGCGACTGCAGTGGCCACCATATGCACCAGCTCCGCCTCGTCCGACGCGGCCATCACCACCATGTTCGGCAGCGCCGCCAGATATCCGATGTCGAAGGCCCCGGCGTGGGTTGCCCCGTCCGCCCCGACCAGCCCGGCCCGGTCGATGGCAAACCGCACCGGCAGATTCTGCAAGGCCACGTCGTGGACGATCTGGTCATAGCCGCGCTGGAGGAAAGTGGAATAGATCGCGCAGAAGGGCTTCAGCCCGCCCGCCGCCAGACCGGCGGCGAAGGTCACGCCATGCTGCTCTGCGATGCCCACGTCGAACATGCGGCGCGGGTGCTGCTTGGCAAAGATGTCGAGCCCGGTGCCTGAGGGCATCGCGGCGGTGATCGCCACGATCTTAGCATCGCGCGCGGCCTCTTCGGCCAGCGCCCTGCCAAAGACCGACGTATAGCTCGGGGCATTGGGCCGCTTCTTGGGTTGCGCGCCGGTGGCCGGATCAAAGGCGCCGACACCGTGATAGCGGTCGGCGGCGGCTTCAGCGGGGGCGAACCCCTTGCCCTTCACGGTGCAGCAGTGGATCAGGACCGGCCCCGTGGCGCGGGTGCGCGCGCTGCGCAGGACCGCCAGCAGCTGGGTCATGTCATGCCCGTCGATCGGGCCCATGTATTCAAATCCGAGATTCTCGAACAGCGTGCTCTGGTCGCTCACCGATCCCGTGACCAGCTGGCGCGCCCGGCGCGCGTGGTCGCGCAGCGGCCCGGGCAATGCGGCCTCGAAACCTTCCGCCATGGTCTTCAGCTCGCCCAGCGGTCCGGCATTCAGACGCGACAGGTAGGACGACATCGCCCCCACCGGCGGCGCGATACTCATTTCATTGTCGTTGAGGATGACGAACATCCGGCGGCCCTGCGCACCCGCGTTGTTGAGCGCCTCGTAGGCCATGCCAGCACTGATCGACCCGTCACCGATCACCGCGATGGCGTCGCCGGTGGCCTCGCCCATGTCGCGCGCCACGGTGAACCCCAGCGCCGCCGAAATCGACGTGGAGCTATGCGCAGCGCCGAAGGGGTCGAAAATGCTCTCGCTGCGCTTGGTAAACCCCGAGATACCGCCCTCCTGCCGCAAGCTCGGCATGCGGTCGCGGCGGCCGGTCAGGACCTTGTGCGGATAACACTGGTGTCCCACGTCCCAGATCAGCTTGTCGCGCGGCGTGTCGAACACCGCATGCAGCGCCACAGTCAGCTCCACCACGCCCAGCGACGATCCCAGATGGCCGCCGGTGGTCGCCACCGCGTCGATGACCTCGCCGCGCAGCTCGGTGGCGAGCGCTGCAAGTTCTCTGTCGGTGAGGGATTTCAGGTCGGACGGTGCCGCGACACGGTCCAGAAGGGGGGTGGGACGGCCCATGGCGGGCTCCTTTTCTCGACATCTGGCTCTCGACGGTTTGGCTGGGGACCTGTTGGCCGGGGAACAGAGGGTGGCGGACGCCGGAACGCACCACCCTCTGTCTCCCGTAGCCAACAGGAAGCGTCGGAGGGTCGAGGCCCCCGACAGTATCAGACAACCCTAGGGACAGAATTGACTGATCTCGTGTGGCAGGGGCGGCGCCGAAAGGGCGGCCGCCCCCGCCGAAAACTCAGGCCGTCGTGGTGGCCTCTTGTGGCGCGAGCAACGACAGCGGCGTCGGATCTGGCGCCTCTTTCGATTCCTCGGGCAGCAGGTTGCTGATCCCGACCGTGACCGCAAAGAACACGCCGAGGACGATACAGAGAACCGCGGCATAGCCCGCCCCCTTCATCATCAGCAGGAACACATCTGCCCTCAGGCGGAATGTCGGATCCTCGGTGCGCAGGTAATTATGATCGCTCATGTCAGTGCTCCTTAATCAAGCGGCGCGTAGCCGTGGTCCTGCGCCCAGATGAACCAGTTGTCGACAACCGTGCCGGTCAGCAGGATACCGATACCGCCGGTCAGCGTTGTCAGTACCGCGAACCACCACGCCCAGCGGTGGATACCCTCCATCGTCGCGTTGAACCCCATGGTCCAGCGCCAGAAGAGCGCAGCGCGTTCGGACGCTGTCCCGCGGTCCACGATCTGTTCGATTTCGCGCTCGCCGCCGTAGCGGCTGACGGCGAGGATCGTCGCCCCGTGCATGGCAAACAGCAGCGCCGAGCCATAGAGGAACACGATCGAAAGCGCGTGGAACGGGTTGTAGAAGAGGTTCCCGTAGGTCAGCGAAAACAGGTTCGTCCAGTCGAGGTGCGGGAAGATCCCGTAGGGTACGGCCTCCGACCACGATCCCATCAGGATCGGGCGGAACAGGCCCAGCACAAGGAACAGCCAGATCGCCGAAGCGAAGGCCCAGCTGACGTGCTTGCCCAACCCCAGCTCCTCCGCCCGCAGGTAGGTGCGGATCCACCAGCTGATCACGGAGATCAGCAGGAAGAACGAGGCGATGAGGAACCAGCCGCCCTCGTTCAGGGGCGGAAAGCCGAGCCCGTAGTCGGACGAGGGCGGCTCCAGCGCCAGCCAGAACAGTTCGCGGAAGAAGAGGGCGGGCGAATAGTCGACCTGCCACCAGAAGTTCATCCCGACGATAAAGAACCAGGCAAATCCGGTGGCCAGCGCCACCAGCCCGAAGGGGCCAAGGTAGACCGGCCCGAGCTGTGCGTTGCCGAACCACCCCGCGAGGGTGCTGAAACCCGCGCGGCTGGTGCGTTCCCGGGCGATGGTCCCCGTGGGGTCCATGCCCATCTCAGGCGGTCCTTGGACCTGAACCTGGGTGAAGATGTTTTGATACTCAACCATGTGTCAAATCCTTGTGCTTAGAGATCCGCCCACCAGGGCAGTTCGGCGTACCAGTCCCACCACGCGCTCCACTGGTCGAACCAGATGGTGCCCGAGATAACGATGCAGATCGCGCTCCACAGACCGGCGTTCAGCGCCAGCAGCAGGCCAAGGCGGTGAATGCCCAAGGGCCCGATCGAATAGCCGATCAGATCGCGGAAGTAGGTGTCTTCGTGGTCCGGCGTGCCGATGGTCTTGCCCTTGCCGGGGTTGACCGCTGACAAGACCAGCGACCCGTGCAGCGCCAGCGCCAGACAGGTGGTGAAGAAGAACGTGATCGCCACCATATGCGCAGGGTTATAGTGGAAGTTGCCGTAGGCGTAGCCGACGTTGTTCACCCAATCGAGGTGGCTGAAGATCCCGTAGGGAAATCCGTGCCCCCATGCGCCCATCAGGATGGGCCGGATGATGACCAGCGTCACATAGGCAAGGATCGCCATGCCGAACGCCCATGGCACGTGGTATCCGATACCGAGCTTGCGACAGATCTCGACCTCGCGCATCGCCCACGAGATGAAGGCGAAGGTGGCGCATAGGGTGATCACCTGCCAAAGGCCTCCTTCGGCGAGCGGTGCCACGCCAAGGCCGACCTCGAGCGATGGCGGATCAATCGAGATCAGCCAGGGGTTCCAGGTGTCGCCAAGGGCAGCACCGTAGAAAATGAGTATTGTTCCGAGTGCGGCGAAGAAAAACGTCGTGACGCCGAAAAAGCCGACATAGAAGGGGCCCACCCAGAAGTCGAACAGGTCTCCGCCCACCAGCGTCCCACCACGGACACGGTATTTTTTCTCGAAGCTGAGCTGTGCCATCTTCTGTCTCCTTAAGCGCCCCTACCCACGGGAAACGGGGCAGACCTGCGCATGATTGTTCCATCGGGTTGCCGTGGGCGGCAGCGCGTCGCGGCGCCGCCCACAGCGTGTTCGTTGCAACTGAGCTTATTCGCCGGCTTCCGCGCCACCGAAGGCACGGTTGAACCAGTTGGTCTCTGGATTGCTGAGCAGGACGAGGTGAATCATCGCCGCCAGCAGGAAGAGGAACACGCCCTGCGCCACGAAAACGCGACGGGGGTCAAAGATCAGCCAGATTTTGTAAAACTGTGCCATTTGTATGTGATCCTCTCAGTTACCAGGCGAACCAAGGCAGTTTGAAATACGTCAGCAAATGGGCGACCAGAGCCACGATCGTGAAGATCATGAAGCCGCTCATATAGACCGAGTGCAGTTCCTGCGCTTGCTCGTCTGTCAAACCTGTGAAGGACAGGTCAGTGTTATCAGCCATGTTTTTCTCCTTAAGAAAAAGTGCCGACGCCGCGCACCCCCCGCGGCCGGGTTACAACAGGGGCTCATCCCCCGCTCTAATCCACCATCCCGGGGGGGAATGGCGAATGTCTTGTGCCCTGGTCCCTCAAGGCGGAATTCTCGTGGCGGATGGCCCGTTCAGGCCGAGAAAATCCGCGGTGTGATGATCTGCGCCTGGCTCCACGCAGATTTCACGGGGCCCCGCGATGGCAGGGCCATCTGGCGCAGCGCCGTCAGCGTCCATGTCAGGATCGCCAGCGGCAGCGTCGCCAGAAAGATCACCGCGAAATACACGTAATACTCACGCGTCGCGGCGCTCGAATGTGACCGCTTGCGCGTCACGTTCGTCAGGTTGGTCATGTCAGTCATTAGCACCTCCCATGCTGGGTTGCAGACCTTTGACAGTCTCCAGAACGACCCGTTCGTCGCCTTGATCCAGCGCGCGCCTTTCGGCTTCGTCGCGCAGGGTCTTGGCCGCCGAGATGCGGGTCAAAATCGGATGGCTGGCCACGATCCGGTCAAGGTGCGCTTGTGCGTCCTCGTCCCACGGAAAGTCGCGGCGCAGCGGGGTTGGCGTGGCGGGGGTCTCGTCCATCTCACTGCCCAGCGGCAGGATGTGGAACAGCGCGTCGAACAGCCCGTTGCACACTTCCTGCAACAGATAGGTCGCGCCCGCGTAGCCCATGAACGGCGTGCCGGTCGCGCGCCGGATGGCCGCCCCCGGAAAGCTTGCCGGGATGAAGGTCGGCGCCGGGCCGAAGCCCGATTTCATCTCGGCCAGATACATCTTCTCGTTGATCGACCCCATGACGATCAGCGGGCGCTTGGTGTGGATATCGCTGCGCACCGCGTCGTTGTTGGTCTTCTTGCCCGCCGTGCGCGCCACCGCAAAGGCGCAGGGCAGACCCAGGTCGGTCTCGAGGAAATTGCGGATGCCGCGCGCGTAGGTCTCGTTCGCGACGATCCCGAAAGACGCGGTGGCGAAGAAATCCTGCGTGACCGAGCGCCACAGATCCCACACGGGCTTGATGGTCGAATGTTTCTCGCGCTCGATGAACGGCTCGGGATCAAGATCCAGCATCTCGCCCAGGGTGCGCAGGAATTTCGTGGTCGAGTCGATGCCGATGGGCGCCTGCAGATAGGGTTTGCCAAGCACCTCGCACAGGCCGCGCCCGAATTCGCGGTACATGGTGACGTTGACGTCGGCGTTCACCAGCCCGCGCATTTCACTGACATGCGCGCCAAGCGGCATGACCATGTTGATCTCCGCGCCGATGCCTTCCACCAGCCTCCGGATTTCGGCCAGATCGGAAGGCATGTTGAAGGTGCCGTACATCGGGCCCAGGATGTTGACCCTCGGCTTGGCACCTTCTTCACGCTTGGCTTCCTTGGGCATCCGGCCCTTGGTCATGCCAAACTCGGTAAAGATCCACGTCATCGCGCGGTCCGCCGCTTCCCACTGGTCCTCGTCGATGGTGCGCGGCAGGAAGCGCTGGATGTTGGTACCCATGGGCGTGACACCACCGCCGATCATCTCGGCGATGGAGCCTGTGACAACGACCGCTGGCAGCGCAGGGTCAAGCGTACCCCACGCCCGTTTCATGGCGCCCTCGGTCCCGTCGCGACCCAGCTCTTCCTCGCCAAGGCCCGTCACCACGATGGGCAACTCGTGCGGAGGCAAGGCATCCGTGTAATGCAACACCGATGTCACCGGCAGGTTCTCGCAGCCCACCGGACCGTCGATCACACATTGCAGGCCCTTTACGGCGCAGAAAGCATAGACAGCGCCCCAGTATCCGCCCGCGCGGTCGTGGTCCTGCACTAGCATGGCACAGGGCCCCCTTCTCCATTTTGCCGGTAAACTCCGGGGGTCCGGGGGCCGGTCCCCGGTCCGACGCCGGCGCCGTGAGAACGGGATATGGCGATGCGCCCTCTCATATCATCTCCGCCGCTTTGGCGGCCTTGGCCTGGCGCTCCAGCTTCTTCTGGTTCAGCGCACGGAACTGCGGTTGCAGGTTCGGATCGCCCTCCCAGACACCGGCGGTATCGCCGGCGCCCACGCCCTCGAAGAAGGCTTTCATACTGTCCATCCGGCCCTTGTTGGCCATCGCCGCGTTGATCACCTCGGCCAGCGACCCGGCGCCGGCCACGCCCATCAGGGGGCGCGCGGAAATCAGGTTGGTAAAGTAGAGCGACGGGATACCCATCTCCTTGCCCTTCTGGACGACCGGCGTGGTGCCGATGGCCAGATCGGGGCGGATCGCCTCCATCGCGGCACAGTCGTCTTCCAGCGAGGCGCGGAATTTCACCTTCACACCCTTGTCGGCCAGCCATTCGGCATCGGCGGCGGACCACGGCGATTTCGCGCAGGCGGTGCCGACATAGGGCACATTCGCGCCGCTTTCGATCAGCAGACGCGCGACCAGAAGCTCTGATCCCTCATATCCCGACAGGGTGATCGTGCCGTTGATCGGGGCCGCGGCAAGCGCACCCCTGATCGCGGGCAGGAACTGGTTCTGCGCCTCGGCGATCCTGTCGGCACCGATGCCGAAGGCGTCGCCGATCGCGGCCAGCCACGCGGCGGTACCGTCATGACCCACGGGCGCGGAGCCCACGATAGGCCGGCCCGCGGCCTGAAACTCGCGCACGGCGGCGGTATAGAACGGATGGATGGCGGCCACCGCCCCACAATCGAGCGCGGCATAAAGCTCGCGCCATTCGCGGCAGGGCACCACAGGACCGGCGGCCAGACCCAGAGGGGCCAGCATCTGCCCGATCATCATCGGATCCGCCGGAAACATCTCGCCCAGCAGGCTGACGGTCGGGCGGTCGGAGGTGCCTGAGGCGGGCATCGGCACGGGGCCTGCCTTCACTTCCTCGCGGGCGTATTTCAGCATCGCACCGGCGAGCACGTCCTTCGCCTCAGCGTGGGTCGGAATACCGAAACCCGGCACGTCGATGCCGACGATGCGCACGCCGTTGATCTCGGACGGCAGCAGGCGCAGCGGCACACCAGACGCGGTCGGCACGCAGAGGTTTGTCACGACAATCGCATCATAGCGGTCGGGATCGGCCATATCGTGCACAGCCTCGCGGATGTCTTCGAAAAGCTTCCCCGTCACCAGCGATTCCGAATTGAACGGAACGTATCCGACAGACCGGCGCGCGCCGTAGAAATGACTGACAAAGGTCAGGCCGTAGACGCAACAGGCCGAGCCCGACAGAACCGTCGCGGTCCGCTTCATCCGCAACCCGACACGCAGGCTGCCGAAGGCGGGGCACATCGACTGCGGTTTGTCGTGCGGGCCCTGCGGATAGTCCTGCGCGAATTTCTCCAGAAGCTCGGCGTTGCCACCAAGGGCGGCGGCTTTCTTCATCTCGTCACCCGAGTGACAGCCCAGCCCGTCGGCGATGGGCGTATCGCGGTTTTCGACCGCGGTACCGGTGTCGACCTCGACGCGGTCCGCGTCATCGTACCTGCGTTCGCCGGTGGGCGTGCTGTCGGCTTCAAACGCTGTCATAGATCACCTCGAGGCTCTCTTTGGGTTCAGCGTTCTTTCCGCGCATGTCGGCATCCGTTGCAGGTTCAAGCGTGACGCCCGCACCGGTGTCGGATCCGTCGAAGAGCTCCAGCAACCCGTCCTGCGTCAGCGCCGAGGGGCGCATCGGCGGTGCCACGGCCACATTGTCGCCAAGGGCGGCGAACAGGGACCCCCATTCGCTCTCGGCGGTGCCGACGATCTGGTAGTTGGCGGATTTCTTGCGCAGATCGTCGTTTTGCGGGATCGAGGCAAGGACGGGAATATCGACTGCCTGGGCAAAGGCCTGCGCCTCGCCCGAGCCGTCGTCCTTGTTGATCACCAGCCCGGCGACGCCGACGTTGCCCCCCAGCTTGCGGAAATATTCCACCGCCGAGCAGACGTTATTGGCCACGTAAAGCGATTGCAGATCGTTCGAGGCGACCAGAATGACCTTCTGCGCCATGTCCCGCGCGATGGGCAGGCCAAAGCCGCCGCAGACCACGTCACCGAGGAAATCGAGCAGGACGTAATCGAAGTCCCAATCGTGGAAGCCCAGTTTCTCCAGCAGTTCGAACCCGTGGATGATCCCGCGCCCGCCGCAGCCGCGCCCCACTTCGGGGCCGCCCAGCTCCATCGCGAACACGCCGCCGCGCTTGAAGCAGACATCGCCGATGGCGACCTCTTCACCGGCGAGCTTTTTCTTCGTCGACGTCTCGATGATCGTCGGGCAGGCCTTGCCGCCAAACAGCAGCGACGTGGTATCCGATTTCGGATCGCACCCGATCAGCAGCACACGCTTGCCCTGCTCGGCCATCATGTGGCTGAGGTTGGCGAGCGTGAAGCTCTTGCCGATGCCGCCCTTGCCGTAGATCGCGATGATCTGGGTCTTGGACGTCGGTTCGTCGTGAATGATGTCGGCAAGATCCTCGTGCGCCTCGTCGCGCAGGCGTTGGTCGAAGTCCTTGATGGTGCCGCCATCCTTGAGGTTGGGGATATCAAGTGTCATGCGTGACCTTTCCAGTCGAGTATCATTTTGAGGCAGGCGGGATCGGAGAATGCCGCCTCGTAGGCTGCCGCCGCTTCCGTTGCGGGGCGGGTGTGGGTGATGAGGCCGTCAAGGCTCAGCGCGCCGGATTCGACCAGTTGCCGCGTGGCGGTCAGATCGTCGTGGCGCCACTCTGCCGCGATGCGGAAACGCGCCTCTTTCATGAAAGCGGGCGGGAAGGCAAAGCTCAGCCTGGCGCGGTAGAAACCGGCAAGAACGATCTCGCCGCCGCGGGCGATACGACCGATCAGCTGGGGCAGGATGTCATCCGCGCCCGAAGCGTCAAAGACGTGGCGATAGTCGGCGCGCGTGTCGTCGTCGGGGTGGACCACATTGTATCCCGCAGCACCGGTGTGGCGCGTGCGGTCAATCTCGTGGACCGTGGGCGCGGGCGCACCGGCGGCGACGGTCAGCCGCGCCAGCAGACGGCCCAGCGTGCCGTGGCCGACAATCAGGTCGGGCACTGCATTGCCTGGCCCCGCAATGGCGTGGCGGGCGGTCGCGGCCAGCGCCAGCAGCGCCCCGCTTGCACCGAAGCCGGGATCGATTCGGCATACGCGGTCGGCCTGCGACACCAGCGTGGACGACGCCGCCCCGAAAAGACCGAAGGCGCCGTTGTAGCAATTTGCACCGGGGACGAAAACGCGGTCTCCGGCTTTGAACCCCGTTCCGGCACCGGCTTCGACCACCTCTCCGGCGGCCTCGTATCCCGGCACCAGAGGATAGCCCATGCCCGGAAAGGGGGGCATCTCACCGCTCCAGAACAGCTTTTCCGTGCCCGTCGAAATCCCCGTGTGACTGACCTCAACCACCAGATCACCGGCGGCCGGCGCTTTCAGCGCCAGCGCATCGAGCCCCAGCTTGCGGGGTCCTTCCAGTATGACGGCGGTGGTTTGCACGTGGGGTTTCCTCCGGGTGGTGCGCCGCATCCTTGAGACTCGATGCGGCATTATTCTGCATCTGTAATTCTATCTATACATACCAATGTGTCAACTTGTATTGACAACTATCTGGCGAAGACTCTCCTCAGGGCTTCCGCGCCGTCACGCAGGAGGTGACGAAAGGGCGGCGGGCGCGCGGCGTCTCGATCGCCGTGAAACCGGCCGTGCGGCACAGCTGCGCGATCTCGTCCTGGGCGCGGGTCCGGCCCGTGCGCATCGCCATGGTATAAAGCGCGAAATAGGCATCCCCCGCCCGCGTGGGCCGCGCGCCCCCACTCATCGGTTCCGAGATGATCAGCCGCCCGCCAGCGGGCAGCGTGTCAAAGACCTGCGCCAGCAGGGCCGCGACCGTGTCGTCGGCGTGGTCGTAAAGAACCCGCACGAGGCTGATCGCATCGGCGCCGTCCGGCAGGCTGTCGGTCCGGAACGACCCGCCGACGATCTGGCTACGCTCGGCCAGACCGGCGGCGGCGAATCGTGCGGTGGCGGTGGGGGCGACCTGCGGCAGATCGAACAGCGTCAGCGCGATGCCCGGATGCCGCGCACCGACGGCGCAGAGGAAGGCCCCGGACCCGCCGCCGATGTCCATCAGCCTGCGCACACCGCGCAGATCGACGGTGTCGAGCGTATCTTCGGCGACCAGCTGCTGGCTGTCGGCCATCAGGTCGGAATAGACCTGCGTCTGCGCGGCATCCATGTCGCCGCCAAAGACATAGGGCCAGAAAGAGGCAAGTTCCGTCTGCGTCTCTCCGCGGAAGAAGGCGACGGGGTCGGCCAGATCGCGGTAGAGAACGTCGTGATGCGCGATCATCTGCGGCAGACCCGGCACGCCGACCAGCGCGGCGCCGGTCCGGCTCAGTGCGACACGGTTGCCGCGACGGCGCCGCAACAGACCCAGCGCGATACCCGCGCGCAGCAGCACCTCCATCCTGTCCGCAGGAACACCGCTGGCCGCAGCCAGCGCGGCGCCGGTGGCGGGGCCGCGCATCAGGTGGTCCAGTATACCCAGCTGCACGAGCGCCGACAGGATCTGGCTGTGGCAGAACCCTGCCAGCAGATCGAACATCGCGACGCCCTCGCGCGCGACGATACCGCGGGTCAGGGGAAACCGGGCGGCCCACCGCTGGAACCTGCGCGAGGCCATCAGCCGCGCGCCCCATCCCGAGGCAGAGGCCGCAGGCCTCGACGAGGCGACGTGCGGAGGGGCGACCTGCGGCGTGGCGGCGCTGTCCGTCATCACTCGCCCGGGATCCGCGTGGCCTGCGCCGCGCGCCACTTGATCGGCGTCAGGGCTTCAGCCTGCGCATTGACCATCCGCGCCAGCATCTCTTCGCCGTCGCACTTCGGGATCGACGCGATCGCGCCGCCCAGAATATCGCGCATCCGCCGGATCGCGCCATCGACGCCCAGTTCGGCAACCGCATTCGGACGTCCGTGTAGATCGTCCTGCCCCACGGGCTTGCCCAGCGTATCCTCGTCGTAAAGCGCATCACGCAGATCGTCGGCGACCTGGAAGGCCTCACCGATCCGCGCGCCCAGTTCGATCCACGGGGCGCCGTCCTGTCCGCCCGCGATAGCGCCCATCTCGGTGGCGGCCATGAACAGCGCGCCGGTCTTGGCGGCGTGGTAGGCCGACAGGTCGACCTCGTCCTCGCTCTCCCACCCCTGCCCCGCACAGATGCCGCCGGGCATGCCGGATCGCCGCGCGAGCACCGCGATCAGCTGCGCGGCGCGCACAGGGTCCTTGCCAGCCGCGCGCGCCAGCGTCTCGAAGGCCAGCATGATCAGGCTGTCGCCGGTCAGAACCGCGATCGGTTCGCTATAGGCGCGGTGGACGGTCGGCTTGCCGCGCCGCACATCCGCATCATCGAAACAGGGCAGATCGTCGTGCACTAGCGACGCGCAGTGCATCAGCTCCAGCGCCACCGCCGCCGCATCGGAAAGCGCGGGGTCGGGATCGCCGCAGGCCGTGGCGACACTCATCAGGATCGTGGGCCGGATCCGGGCACCGCCCGGCGTCACCGCATGCTCCAGCGCCGCCGCCAGCTTCGCGGGCGCGGGTGCTGCCTGCCCGTGGCGCAGGGCCGTCATGATCGCGGTGTCGATACGGGGGGCGAAGGACATGGCTGTCTCCCTTGCGGACTGAAGGCAGCCGGGACGGACCGCGGTCTGCGTAAACTATTGCTGACATAGTAAGTGTAAATTAGACTGGACATTATTGCCCCTCTTGTCAACGCAGCCCTTGGAGCCACCCCATCACCGACACCAAACCCCATATCGCCGTCATCGGTGCAGGCATTGGCGGGCTGGCGGCGGCCCTGCGACTTGCCCATGCCGGCGCGCGGGTCACCGTGCTGGAACGCCACGGCACGCCGGGCGGCAAGATGCGCACCCTGCCATCGGTCGCGGGACCGGTGGACACCGGCCCCACGGTGCTGACCCTGCGCCACGTCTTCGACGATCTGTTCCGCGCCGTCGGGGCACAGCTGGAAAACCATGTCACGATCACCCGCGAGGAGATTCTCGCGCGGCACTTCTGGCCCGACGGCACCACCCTCGACCTGATGGACGACCACGCCCGGAGCGTCGAGAATATCGCCACGGCCTTCGGCCCCCGCGCGGCGCAGCAGTTCGAAGAGTTCTGCGCCCGCACCGCCACG
>NZ_JBEFLP010000007.1 GCF_040149665.1 Sulfitobacter sp. HNIBRBA3233
TAGGTCACCGGCGTCCGGCCCGGCGTATCCGCCAGCGTCGCAAAGCTCACCATGTCGTTGCCAGATCCCCCGTCGATCGTATCAGACCCGCCTCCAGGCGTGATCCAGTCGCTCCCGCCCCCCGCGTTGATCGTTTCCGACAGGTCCGTCCCGTTCACGTTCTCCGCCGATTCCGTACCGGTGACCGGCGGGATGTCCCCGTCGTCGATCCGCGCCGCCAGCTGGGCGTAGGTCAGAATATCGTCGTCGAACTCGATCTCCTCGATGTCGTTGGCGATGAAATCCGTGCCCTGCGCGCTGATCACCAACAGACCGCCGGTGGCGCTGCGCACGATGGTATCGGCCAGATTGACGGTTTCGATCACGGCGACATCCTCGCCCGCGCCACCACGGATCGTATCCGAACCGCCGCCGCCCGCGATATAGTCGTTACCGCCGCCCGCCTGGATCAGATCGCCGAGGCTGGAGCCGATCAGAACGTCGTCCCCGCCCGTCCCGGCAATGCCCCGGTCGACCAGCGTCTGGCCGTTGCGGGCCGCGAGATTGGCAAAGCTCAGCGTGGTGTCGGAGAACTGGATGTTCTCGATCGTGTTG
This sequence comes from Sulfitobacter sp. HNIBRBA3233, assembly GCF_040149665.1. Lineage (NCBI taxonomy): Bacteria > Pseudomonadati > Pseudomonadota > Alphaproteobacteria > Rhodobacterales > Roseobacteraceae > Sulfitobacter > Sulfitobacter marinivivus. The sequence continues at coordinate 595 of NZ_JBEFLP010000007.1, forward strand.
GTGAAGAACTGGGTGCCGGTACCGAGGGTCAGCAGGATCGACGTGGCCCCCGCGCCCACGCCCACGTCACCGCTGGCCGCGTGGATGATCAGCGTATCGATGCCTTCCCCGCCCTGCAGCGTATCGTTGCCCGACCCGCCGTAGATCGTATCGTTGCCGCCGCTTGCGTTGATGCTGTTGTTGCCCGCGTTGCCGACGATCAGGTTGGCGCCGCCGTTGCCGCCAAAGACCTGCGCACGGGTGCTCGACAGGGTTTCGGGTGCCAGCAGTTCGATCGACAGGGTCGAGGACAGCGTATAGTCGAGATCGGTCAGCAGGATATCGCGCCCCTCGCCCGCCGTCTCGATGATCCGGTCGCCGATGTTGTCGACATGGTAGGTGTCGTTGCCGCCGTAGCCGACCATCAGGTCGGCGCCGCCCTTGCCGTCAAGCTCGTTGTCGCCGGCGTTGCCGCGCAGCTGGTTGTCGATCGAGGAGCCGGTGAAATCCATGTCGTTGGTCGTGGCCTCGTCCAGCGCCCGGACCACCTCGACCTCCGAATCCGCCGTCAGCCTGATATCGACCGAGGCACGGATGGTATCCTGACCGCCACCGGCCAGTTCGATCACCTGCACGCCGGCGGCCGAGATGCGGTAGGTATCGTTGCCCGATCCCCCCTCCGCACGGTCGGCGCCGCTGGTGACGTAGAGCGTGTCGTCGCCCGCCCCGCCGCGCAGGGTGTCGATCCCGCCCTCGCCGCGCAGCATGTCCGCGCCGTCGCCCCCTTCCAGCAGGTCATCGCCGCTGCCGCCGCGCAACTCGTCGTCGCCGCTGCCACCGCGCAGGATGTCGTCGCCGTTCTCGCCGCGCAGGGTATCGTTGCCGGCACCGCCGTCGAGCGTGTCCTCGCCATCGCCGCCGCGCAGCGAGTCGTTGCCGCCGTCGCCGCTGACGCTGTCGTTGCCGCCGTAGGCAAAGGCCGTGTCATCGCCACCGCGCAGGACCAGACGGTTCGCCCCATCGGTGCCGCGCACCTCGTTGGCGCCATTGTCACCCGCGATATCGAGCCGCCCGGCGATCGACCGGCTGCTTGCGTTGATCACCTCGATCGCGTTGTTGGCGCCACCGTCGTAGCTGACGCTGGTGCGGACCGTATCGGTGCCGTTGCCCGCTGTCTCGAACACCACGTCGCCGGCTTCGGTCACGACGTAATCGTCGTTGCCCGCGCCCCCGTTCATCGTATCGTCGCCGTCACCGCCTTCGAGCGTGTCGTTGCCGTCACCCCCGTTCAGCACATCACTGCCCGCTTCGCCGAAGAGCGCATCGTTGGAGGCCCCGCCGTGCAGCGTATCGTTGCCGTCCGCGCCGAACAGCCGGTCCGCACCGTTGTCGCCAAAGACCTGATCGTGTCCCCCATCCGCAAGAATGGTGTCGTCACCGTCGAGCCCGCGCAGCGTGTTGGCATCGGCGTTGCCCTGCATGACGTTTGCCTTGGCGTTGCCGGTACCGTTGATGTTGGCATTGTCGCGGGAGTCGAGGATCAGGTTCTCGATGTCGCGGCCCAGCGTATAGCTGATGAAGCTGCGGACCTGGTCGGTGCCGCCCTGGTCGACACCGCCGCTGCGTTCGTTGACGACATCGCCGGCCTCGTTGACGAGATAGACGTCGTCGCCCGAGCCGCCGTTCATCGTGTCGTTGCCGAACCCGCCATCAAGCGTGTCGTTGCCGGCGTTGCCGTTGAGCGTCTCGTCCTCCCAGAAGCCCTGCTGGTTGGCGAGGATCTCGTCGTCGCCCGCCGTGCCGTTGAACGCCGGGGGCGCCCCGTCGGCGAGCACGTCGATGTTGCGGAACTGCGCCGCTGTCGTCTCGGGAATGGGGCCGCTGGTCTTGCCGCGATAGACACCCATCTGCAGGTAGGGGCCGATGTCGTCGTTATAGCCGATCGGGCCGGTATAATCGACGATCGTCACCCCGTCGCGCTGCACCTCGAGCCGTCCCGATGTGCCGGTGTGATCGAAGACCACGACGATGCGCATGTTGATCCAGGTGTCGCGCGCGATCGGATCGGTATCGAGATAGAGCGTATCCTCGTCCTCGTAGCCCGGCGCGGTCAGCCGGATCAGCGAGGTTTCGGTGGTGTTCTTGTTGGGATCGGTGCGGCCCACGATCTCGAGCCGGTCACCGCGCATCTGCACCGTCAGCGGGGGCGGGCCGGAGACATCCGTCGGCACGCCCGAGGCATTGCGGTCCTCGGTCTGGTGCAGCTGCGCCAGCACGAGAAAGTCGGCGGTGTTGGAGGGTCCGTCCTCGACGAAGACATCGAACTCGATGGTGAACTCGCGCCCGTTCTGCATGCTGCGGAACGACGATATCTCGCTGCGGTTCTTGCCCTGCGCCTCGTCGCCGCTGTCGGTATCGGTTCCCGAAACCCCTTCGAAGAAATCATCCTGACGTACTTCGAAACGCATCCTCCCGTCGGAAAACCGTTCGTAGCTGTAGTCCTTGCCCGCGTTCTTGAGAAAGGAATTTTCGTCAGTGAAAAATGCCATCGTATGAATCTCGCCTTTTGTTTTGAATATGCGTCCGGAGGTGAATTGGCTTCGGCCGAAGCCTAGAGTCTTATCTCTGCAAATCAGACGCCTAATGTTAAGTTGTGATTAAATTCTGTCGAAAAGTTGACGGCTGAATCATTTTTCACACAACTCGGCCGCCAGCCCGGGGTTTGGCGGTTTTACGCCGCCCCATCCGCCCCCGCTGCGCGGATCACAGCCACCACAACCTTGCCCTCTGCAGGCTATAGAATTGCCATGGTATGAGCGGACACCTTGTATTTCGCCGATCGATCCCAGGAGCGCGCGCATGTACAAACCGACCGCCTTTGAGCAGGAAATGCTGGAACTCATCAACCGCGCGCGGAGCGATCCGCAAGGTGAGTACGAAGCCCTGATCGGCACCGGCCCGGACGATACGGGTGTAACCCCCGAGATTGCCAACGCGGTGCGCTATTTCGGCGTCGATCTCGACGTCTTCCGCGCCCAGCTTGCGGATCTCGACGCGGTGGCGCCACTGGCGTGGGACGACGCGCTCAAGCGCGCGGCGCAGGGGCATTCCGAACAGATGATCGCGCAGGACACGCAATCGCACCGCCTGCCGGGCGAGGCGAGCCTTGGCGGCAGGCTCGACGCGGCCGGTTACGATGGCTGGCGGATCGTGTACGAAAACGTCTTTGCCTATACCGACGATCCGGTGCAGGGCCACGCGGGGTTCTACATCGACTGGGGCGCGGGCCCGCACGGCATTCAGGATCCCGCGGGCCACCGTATCGCGATCCTTCAGGAAAAGGTCAGCGATGTCGGGATTGCGGCCATCGCTGAAAACGATCCGGGCACCTCGGTCGGCCCCTGGGTCGTGACGCAGAATTTCGCCGCGCGTTTCAGTGAAATCCCGCAGCTGGTCGGCGTGGTGCTGGCGGATGCCGATGGCGACCGGTTCTACGACGCGGGCGAGGGATTGGGCGGGGTGCGCATCACCGCCACCAACGCGGCGGGCGAAAGCTTTGTCACCACCAGCTGGGACAGCGGCGGATACCAGATGGAACTGGCCCGCGGCGCCTATGACGTCACCTTCTCGGGCGGCGCGCTCGACGGGACGATCAGCGGGCGTGTGGTTGTCGAGACCGCGAACGTGAAACTCGATGGGTTTGCCGCCGATGCCCGCACGGCCGATCCGGTACCCGAACCCGATCCGACCCCCGATCCCGAACCTGCCGTCGATCCCGTCCCGGTCACCGAACGGATCGAGGGCACCGACGGCAACGACTGGCTGACCCCCGGCGCGGGCAACGATACGGTTCTGGGCGGCGCGGGCGAGGATATGGTCAGCTTCTTCGATCTGGCGCAGGCGGTCAGCGTCAATCTGGAAACCGGCATGGCCCTTTCGGGGGCGGACACCAAGACCCTCGACGGGATCGAGAACGTCACCGGATCGATCCACGGTGATCTGATACAGGGCGATGCGGGCGACAACCTGCTGCGGGGTCTGGGCAATTACGACTGGTTCGTCGGCTCGGACGGGCACGACATCTACGAGGGCGGATCGGGCCGCGACATGATCTCCTACGTGCTGTCGGACAGCGGTGTCACCGTCGATCTGGGTGCGGGCCGGGGTCTGGCCGGACAGGCGGCCGGCGACAGCTATCAAAGCATCGAGCGGGTCACCGGATCGATCTACAACGATCTGACCTACGGCTCGGACGGGGCCGATGATTTCCGCGGTCTTGGCGGCTACGACTGGTTCGTCGGCTCGGGCGGCGGCAAGGACCGCTACGACGGCGGATCCGGCTACGACACGGTGGCCTATTCACTCTCGGGTGCAGGTGTCACGGCCTCGCTGCTCAGCGGGCGCGGCAGCGCCGGCGATGCGGCGCGCGATCTCTATACCTCGATCGAACGCCTGACGGGATCGAGCTTTGACGACATCCTCATCGGCGACCACGGGCGCAACGAGTTGCGCGGGCTCTACGGCGAGGACGCGCTTTACGGCAACGGCGGGGTCGACCGGCTGACCGGCGGGGGATCGGACGACTACCTCGACGGGGGCGGCGGGTTCGACTATGCCCTCTTCGATCACGCGCGCGATGCCTATACGGTCAGCACCTTCGGTGCCACGACGACCGTCAGCTACAACGGCGCCGGCGGCGAAGGCACCGATACGCTGGTCAACATCGAGGCGCTGATCTTCGCGGACGATATCTTCTTTCTCTGAGCCACAGGGCGGGATTTATTTTCCCCAGATCTGGCGGCACCGCCGCGCTTGCGGTAGATCGGTGCCGGGCGCGGAGCAGGGTTTTCGCGATCCCGCCTCTGCGGTACAGATCGAAAAGGTTTTCAGACAGTGATTTATCCCACTCTTCTTTGCGGCGGATCCGGCACGCGGCTCTGGCCTCTGTCGCGCAAGTCATACCCCAAGCAATTTGCCAAGGTCATGGGCGACGAGAGCCTGTTCCAGGCCTCCGCGCGCCGGATGGCGGGGCCTGATTTCGAAGCCCCACTGATCGTCACCGGCGATGCTTACCGGTTCATCGTGACCGAGCAGCTTGCACAGGTCGAACAGGCCCCCGCAGGCATCCTGATTGAACCCGAGGGTCGCAATACCGCGCCCGCGGTGCTGGCCGCAGCGCTCTGGGCGGCGCAGCGCGACCCGCAGGCGCTGATGCTGGTGGCCCCTTCGGATCACGTGATCCCCGACAGCGACGGGTTTGCCCGCACGGTAACCGCGGCGGTGCCGCGCGCGCAGGCCGGTGATCTGGTCACTTTCGGGATCACCCCGACCCGCCCCGAAACCGGCTATGGCTATCTTGAACTTGCCCCGGGCGCGCAGGCGGATGCACAAAGCCCGCAACCGCTGACCCGTTTTGTCGAGAAACCCGATGCCGGGCGCGCCGAGACCATGCTGGCGGCGGGGAATTTCCTGTGGAACGCGGGCATCTTCCTGTTCACCGCCCGCGCGATGATCGACGCCTTCGAAACCCACGCCCCCGATACGCTCTCCGGCGTGCGCGCGGCCCTTGAGGATGCGCAATCCGATCTGGGGTTCACCCGCCTCGCCCCCGAACCATGGGCCCGATGCGCGGAGATCTCCATCGACTACGCGATCATGGAAAAAGCCTCCAATCTCGCGGTGATGCCCTACCACGGGGCCTGGTCCGATCTGGGCGGCTGGGACGCGGTGTGGATGGAAAGCAACCCCGACGCGGCAGGCAACGTCACCTCGCGCGGGGCCACGGCCATCGACTGCACCGACACGCTGCTGCGGTCGGAGGACGAGGGGCTGCAACTGGTGGGCATCGGTCTGGAAGACATGATCGCCATCGCCATGAAAGACGCGGTTCTGGTGGCCCCGAAATCGCAGGCCCAACGGGTCAAGGAAGCGGTGGCCGCGCTGAAGGAAAAAGGCGAAAGCCAAGCGGTGCAGCTGCCGCGCGACTACCGCCCCTGGGGCTGGTACGAAAGCCTCGTGATCGGGGGTCGGTTCCAGGTCAAGCGCATCGTCGTCACCCCGGGCGCAAGCCTGAGCCTGCAAAGCCACCACCACCGCTCCGAGCACTGGATCGTCGTCGAGGGCACGGCCCGCGTGACCGTGGACGAAGAGGTCAAGCTGATCAGCGAGAACCAGTCCGTCTACATCCCGCTCGGCGCGGTGCACCGGATGGAAAACCCCGGCAAGGTGCCGATGGTGCTGATCGAGGTCCAGACCGGCAGCTACCTCGGCGAGGACGACATCATCCGCTACGAGGACATCTACGCGCGCGGCTGAGTGCTGCGGGTGTCCTAGCTGTCCCGACCGCCCTACCCGCCCAGCCACGCGCGCACCAGCGCGCGGGCCTGACGTTCGAACACCTTGTTGCTCCAGTCCGCGGCCCAGGCCGCGCGGATCTGCGCGGCGTAGGTCTCGCGCCCGGCGATATAACGGTCCAGAAGATCGCTGACCGCCGCCGCGTCGCGCGGCAGGCTGGCGCGGGTCATCTCCAGCCGCAGCACCAGCGGGTGATGGTCGGTGAAATCGGCGGCGGATTCGAACTCGGTCAGGATCAGCGGCAACCCCGCCTCGAAAGCCTCCAGCGCCCCGATGGGCACCCCCTCGTAGCGCGAGGTCAGCATATAGCCGTCCGCCTCCACGAGCAGGTGGCGCACATCCGCCACGGGGCCGCGAAAGGTGATCCGCGCCGCGGCCTGCGGTCCGGCCAGACGGCCCAGACGGCGCTGCACATCCGCGCGGTCGGTGCCCGCCCCTGCCAGCACCAGATGGCAATCCTCAGGCAGCAGCGCGAACAGCCGCACCGCCAGCGCATAGTTCTTCTGGTAGCCGCTGCGCCCCGTCATCACGAGCGTCCGGCCCGGGCGCTGTCCCTTGCGCGGGGGTAATTCCCCCAGATCAGAGCCGTTTCTGAGAATGTGGACACGGTGACGGCTGAGCCGGCGCGCACCCATGGCGCTGCGCATCCGGTCGGCCTGACCGGGGCTGAGAAACACCAGATCAAGCCGTGGACAGGCGCTGAGCAGCAGCTTTTCGATCCCGCGCGACAGCCGCCGCAGGCCGGGGCGGTGGCCACGACCGAAGGGCAGCCCATGGTAGGTCATCACCACATGCGCCCCCGGCGCCGGGCGCCACAGCCGCAACGCCAGCGCGGTACGCCCCAGCAGGGTGGCCATGCGCGCGTGCAGCCAGACAACGCGCCAGTCGCGCCCGCGCAGCACCCGCACAAGCCCGCGCAACCCGCGCAGCATCCGCAAGGGATTGAGACCGCTGCGCAGCCCCGGCACGGCGATGTGATGCGCGCCCGCCTCTTCCAGACGCGCAAATCCGCCCTCGTCGGGTTCACTGGCCACGTGGACCTGCCCCATATCGGACAGCACCTGCGCCAGCAGGCTGATATGGCGCGGCACCCCCGACAGGTTGGCCACACCACCCACCAGCAGGATACGCTCAGACCCGGCCAAGGACCGCCCCTCCCCAGAAGGTCAGCGACGACAGCCCCCCCTGACGGTAAAGCCCCAGCCGCCAAAAGGCGGAAATCCTGCGTATCAGAGACTGTTTTCGCGCACGGGCGAACCGCTCGAGCGTGGCGCGCGTCTGCGGGGTCAACAGATCGTCCACGGCGCGCAGCGCGGCGATATTGCTGTCGATCCGCGCCGCGTAGGCGCCTTTCAGAACCGCCCGCTTGCGCCCGATCTGCGCGGCGATACCCTGCCCGGCCCCGATCGCGTTGTCGCCATGCTGGCGATAGAAAAGCGCCGGTTCAGAGTCGAATATCACGCGACCTCCGGCGCCCAGCACCAGCAAATAGAGCCACCAGTCGTGGGCAAAGACCGCCCCCGTGCGCGCGGACGCGCGCCGCGCAAGTGCGGCGGCAGCGGGATTCAGGGCGATGGTGTTGCCCTGTGCGATATTCTCGATCAACGCATTCTCGAACCGGGGCGGGCGCGGGCGCGCGGGGCCCTGCCGCGTGACATCCCTGTCGGGCCACCAATACAGCACCTGCGCACAGTAGAGCGTCGGCACCTCCGGCGCCGCCGCCGCCAGCGCCGCCTGCGCGCGCGACAGCTTGTCCGGCAGCCAGCGGTCGTCCTGATCGGCCAGCGCGACGGTTTCCGCCGCCTCCGGCAGATCCCGGATCATCTGCATGAAATTCGCTGAAAACCCTTGTTCAGGGCCTGATACGACCGTCACAGCCTGGGGCACCGAGGCCCCGAACGCCTCGATCACCGCGCGGGTGCTGCCGTTGTCGCTGCTGTCGTCGCTACAGGTCAGCGACCAGTCCGCATGGGTCTGGGCCGCGATGCTGCGCAACTGGTCGGGCAGATGCGGCGCGCCGTTATAGGCCCCCATCAGGATATGCACATGGGTGCCCGACACCGGAAGGGACGGCGCGCTCAGAAGCTCTGATCGTAGTCGCCCACACCCGGCTCGGTGCGGATCACGTCGTCGATCCCCTTGAAGATCGCGCGCAGCTCCGCCTCGCTTTCGGCGCTTTCGCAAACCACGACAAGGTTGGGGGTGTTCGACGAGGCCCGCACCAGCCCCCACGATCCGTTGTCGAGGATCACCCGCGCGCCGTTCACCGTCACGACCTCCTTGACCGGCCGGCCGGCCAGTTCCGTCAGGTCCGCCAGCTTGGCCACGATGCGGTCGAGAATATCGTATTTCTCGGTATCCGCGGCATAGGGCGACAGGGTCGGCATCGCGTAGGTCAGCGGCAGCGCGCGGCGCAGGTCCGACATCGACATATCCGGATTGCGGTCCATCAGCTTGCAGATCTCGACCGCCACGCGCATCCCGCAGTCGTATCCGCGCCCGATGGGTTCGGCCAGAAAGTAGTGGCCGGATTTCTCGAACCCCGCCAGAGCGCCGAGCTCGTGCACGCGCCGCTTCATGTGGCTGTGGCCGGTTTTCCAGTAATCCGCCTTGGCGCCGTGCTTCTGCAACTCGGGGTCCGAGGCGAAAAGCCCCGTGGATTTCACATCCGCCACGAAGGTCGACCCGGGGTAAAGCCGCGCCAGATCGCGCGCCATGATCACCCCCACCTTGTCGGCAAAGATTTCCTCGCCCTCGTCATCGACCACGCCGCAGCGGTCGCCGTCGCCGTCAAAGCCCAGTGCAAAATCGGCCCCCGACGCTTTCACGCTGGCGCTCATGTCGTGGAGCATCTCCATCGCTTCGGGGTTGGGGTTGTAATGCGGGAAGCTGTAGTCGAGCGTATTGTGGCTTTCCACCACCTCGACCCCCAGACGCTCGAACAGTTCGGGCGCAAAGGCCGAGGCCGTGCCGTTGCCCGTGGCGCAGACGACCTTGAGCTTGCGCGTCATCCGGAAGTCGCCCACCAGATCGTCAAGATAGGCCTCGCGCACCCCTTCGACGAATTCGTAGGCGCCGCCGGGGCGGCGCTCGCCGCGGCCCTCCAGCACGATGGACTTGAGCTCGGACATCTCGTCGGGGCCGTGGGTCAGCGGGCGCTGGAATCCCATCTTCACACCGGTCCAGCCGTTGGGGTTGTGGCTGGCGGTCACCATCGCGACGGCAGGCGCATCCAGATGGAACTGCGCGAAATAGGCCATGGGCGACAGCGCCGGACCGATATCCTTGACGGTGATCCCCGCCTGCATCAGCCCCAGCATCAGCGCGTTCTTGATCGACAGCGAATAGTCGCGGTAATCGTTGCCGACCGCGATCACCGGCTCGATCCCGCGCTGGTGCATCTGCGTGCCCAGCCCCAGCCCCAGCGCGGTCACGCCGGGCAGGTTAATCTCTTCGGGGTACTGCCAGCGGGCGTCGTATTCGCGAAACCCCGTCGGCGCGATCATCGCGTCCCGCAGGAATTCCCAGGTGTTGGGTGTCACGGTGGAAAGCGGAGCGTTCATGCGGATATCCAGTACAAAAGAAGAGGTCGGTTAAGGTGAATTGATAGTGACGCTGCCCGGTCGGAACAACAAGGGGGGGCGCTCAGTCGCCGCCAAAGAGGTCGCGGGTGAACACGCGCCCGGTACAGTCGGCGATATCCCCGGTGACGCGGTTGGCGACGATCACCTCCGAGCGGGCCTTGAAATCCGCAAGGTCGCGGACGACTTCGGAGCCGAAGAAGGTCTCCTCCTTCAGCACCGGTTCATACACCAGCACCTCGACCCCCTTGGCCTTGAGCCGTTTCATGATGCCCTGGATCGACGACTGGCGGAAATTGTCGCTGCCCGCCTTCATCACCAGTCGGTAGACCCCCACGACCTTCGGCTTGTGCTTGAGGATCTGTTCGGACAGGAAATCCTTGCGGGTGCTGTTGGCATCCACGATCGCACGGATCAGGTTCTGCGGAACATCCTCGTAATTGGCCAGAAGCTGGCGGGTGTCCTTGGGCAGGCAATACCCGCCGTAGCCGAAGGACGGATTGTTGTAGTGGTCACCGATCCGCGGATCGAGCCCGATGCCCTGGATGATCTGGCGGCTGTCCATACCTCCGGCCATGGCATAGCTGTCGAGCTCGTTGAAAAAGGCCACGCGCATCGCGAGGTAGGTATTGGCGAAGAGCTTGATCGCCTCGGCCTCGTCGGGGTCGGTGAACAACACCTCGACATCCTTTTTCACCGCCCCTTCCAGCAGCAGGTCGGCAAAGACCCGCGCCCGGTCCGACCGTTCACCGACGATGATCCGGCTGGGGTGCAGGTTGTCGTAAAGCGCGCGGCCCTCGCGCAGGAACTCTGGGCTGAAGAACACCTGATCGTTACCCAACTCGCGCCGGATACGGCTGACAAAGCCCACCGGCACGGTGGATTTGACCACGATCGCGGCAGTCGTGTTGACCTCCAGCACCGAGCGGATCACCGCCTCGACCGACGAGGTGTCGAAGTAGTTGGTTTCGGGGTCATAGTTGGTCGGCGTCGCCACGATCACGAAATCCGCATCACGGTAGGCAGCGGCCCCGTCGGTGGTGGCGGTCAGCGACAGCGGCTTGTCGCGCAGAAAGGTCTCGAGCTCGGCATCCACGATCGGGCTGCGGCGGGCGTTGAGCATCTCGACACGGTCCTGCGAGATATCAACCGCCGTGACATCATGCGCCCCGGCCAGCAGCACCGCGTTCGACAGCCCCACATAGCCGATCCCGGCAACCGCAATCTTCATGTCTCAAATCCAGTTGTCTTTTGATAATCCGCGATTGTCTTAGATGAGAACCGGGGCGGTCACAACGCATCGCCCTGCGGTTCGGCCACAACAGCCGCGCTCTTGAGGGTTATCTTGCCAGAAAAGCGTGCTAAACGACCTTCAAGGAACGGCTGGAGCGCTGATATGCAGATCGAGAAAACCTCGCTGGACGGTGTCGTCATCCTTACCCCGCAGCGTCACGGGGACAACCGGGGGTTCTTCAGCGAAAGCTGGAACGCCCGGCGGATGGCGCAAGCGGGGCTCGCCTATGACTTCGTACAGGACAATCATTCGCTCTCGGCAAAGGCCGGAACGGTGCGCGGACTGCACTACCAGTCGCCGCCCCACGCGCAGGCCAAGCTGGTGCGCTGCGGGCGCGGCGCGCTCTACGACGTGGCAGTGGATTTCCGCGCAGGCTCGCCCAGTTTCGGGCACTGGGTAGGTGTCGAGCTCAGCGCCGAGAACGGCCGCCAGCTGATGATCCCCGCAGGGTTCCTGCACGGGTTCGTCACCCGCCTGCCGGATACCGAGATCATCTATAAGTGCACCGACTACTATGCCCCCGAGTGTGACGGCGCCGTGGCCTGGGACGACCCCGACATTGGTATCGACTGGGGCTTGGGCGATACCGCTCCGCAGCTGTCGGCCAAGGATGCCGCGGCCCCTGCCCTTGCCGAGGCACCGCGCCCCTTCCGCTGGGAGGGTGCCCCATGAAGATCCTCGTCACCGGCGGCGCGGGCTTCATCGGCTCGGCGGTGGTGCGCCACGCCATTGCCGAGGGCCACGAAATCGTTAACCTCGATGCGCTGACCTATGCTGCCTGTCTGGCCAACCTCGACAGTGTCGCCGACGATCCCGGTTACAGTTTCGTCGAGGCGGATATCCGCGACCGGCCCGCGTTAGACACTGTTTTTGCCGATCACGCCCCCGATGCGGTAATGCATCTGGCCGCCGAAAGCCACGTCGACCGGTCCATCGACGGACCCGGCGCCTTTATAGAGACGAATGTCACCGGCACCTACAACATGCTCGAAGCCGCCCGCGCCTACTGGATGGCGCGCGGCAAGCCCGCGGATTTCCGCTTTCACCACATCTCGACCGACGAGGTCTTCGGCACGCTGGGCGAGACGGGGTTCTTCACCGAAGACACCCCCTATGCGCCGAACTCGCCCTATTCCGCGTCCAAAGCGGCGTCGGACCATCTGGTGCGCGCCTGGCATGAAACCTACGGCCTGCCGGTGGTGCTGAGCAATTGCTCGAACAACTACGGCCCGTTCCATTTTCCCGAGAAACTGGTGCCCGTGGTGATCCTGAACGCCCTCGCGGGCAAGCCGATCCCGATCTACGGAACAGGCTCTAACATACGCGATTGGCTCTATGTCGAAGACCACGCCACCGCGCTTCTGACCGTGTTGCGTTCGGGCCGGACCGGACGCAGCTACAACATCGGCGGCAACAACGAGCTGACCAATCTCGATCTGGTGCACCTGCTGTGCGGCATCCTCGACCGCGTCAGGCCCAAGTCCGAAAGCTACGCAGAACAGATTACCTTTGTCGCCGACCGGCCGGGGCACGACATGCGCTATGCCATCGACGCCAGCCGGATCCGCGACGAACTGGGCTGGACGCCTTCGGTGACCGTCGAGGAAGGGCTGGAACGTACGGTACGCTGGTTCCTCGACAACGAGGATTGGTGGCGCGCACTGCAGGACCGCGACGGCGTCGGCAAACGGCTGGGCACCGCATGAGCGTGCTGGTCTTCGGCAAGACCGGACAGGTCGCCCGCGAGCTGCACAGGCTGGTCGCGGGTCTGCCAACCTCCGATCAGGCCCTGTTTCTGGGCCGCGAGGATGCGGATCTGGGCGATCCCGAGGCCTGCGCCGCGGCCATCGCGCGCGCTGCGCCGCGGGCGGTCATCAACGCCGCCGCCTATACCGCCGTGGACCGCGCCGAAGAAGAAGAGCCGCTGGCGACCACGATCAACGGGGACGCGCCCGGCGCCATGGCGCGGGCCTGTGCCGCGCGCGACATCCCCTTCGTCCATATCTCGACCGATTATGTCTTTGACGGCAGCGGCACGGCGCCGTGGCGTCCGGACGATGCCACCGCCCCCCTCGGGGCCTACGGGCGCAGCAAGCTCGAAGGCGAGCGGCAGGTCGCGGCGGCAGGCGGGCGGCACGCGATCCTGCGTACGTCCTGGGTGTTCTCGGCCCATGGTGCGAATTTCGTCAAAACCATGCTGCGACTGGCACAAACGCGCGACAGCCTGAACGTCGTCGCCGACCAGATCGGCGGCCCGACCCCTGCGGCGGGTATCGCCGAGGCCGTGTGGCGCATGGCCGGCGGGCTGGAGACCGGCACCGGCGGCGGTATCTACCATTACGCAGGCGCGCCCGCCGTCAGCTGGGCAGATTTCGCCCGGGCGATTTTCGCCGGCGCAGGGCAGGATGTGACGGTCCACGACATTCCGAGCACCGATTATCCGACCCCTGCGGCAAGGCCTAGCAATTCACGCATGGATTGCTCTTTGTTAGAGACTGATTTTGGCATCCCACCCGCCGACTGGCGGGCCCATCTGGCGGATGTCCTCAAGGAGATTTCCACATGACCCAACGCAAGGGCATCATTCTGGCCGGCGGCTCCGGCACGCGGCTCTATCCCGTGACCATCGGCGTCTCCAAGCAGCTTTTGCCGATCTACGACAAGCCGATGATCTATTATCCGCTGTCGGTCCTGATGCTGGCGGGCATCCGCGAGATCGCGATGATCACCACACCGCAGGACGCAGAGCAGTTCAAGCGCACGCTCGGCTGTGGCGGCCAGTGGGGGCTCAAGATCACCTATATCCAGCAGCCCTCCCCTGACGGGCTGGCGCAGGCCTATCTGCTGGCCGAGGATTTTCTCGACGGCGCGCCCTCGGCGATGGTGCTGGGCGATAACATCTTTTTCGGCCACGGCCTGCCGGAGGAACTGGCCGCCGCCGATGCGCGCACCACCGGCGGCACGGTCTTTGGCTACCGGGTGGCCGATCCCGAACGCTACGGCGTGGTGGATTTCGCCGCCGATGGAACCGTCCGCGCCATCGTGGAAAAGCCCGCGCAGCCGCCCTCGTCCTACGCGGTGACGGGGCTCTATTTCCTCGACGGCACCGCCCCCGCGCGCGCCGCACGGGTCGAACCCTCGGCGCGCGGCGAGTTGGAAATCACCTCTCTGCTGGAAATGTATCTCGCCGACGGGGAGCTCAGCGTGCAGCAGATGGGCCGCGGCTACGCCTGGCTCGACACCGGCACCCACGCGAGCCTGCTGGACGCGGGCAACTTCGTGCGGACCCTGTCCGAACGGCAGGGCATGCAGGTGGGCAGCCTGGACGAGATCGCCTTCAGACGCGGCTGGATCAGCGCCGAAAAGCTGCGTGAAACCGCTGCCCCGCTGGCCAAGAACAGCTACGGGCAGTATCTGCTGCGGCTGGCTGACGCGGATCGCACCCACGGATAGGATAGCCCAAACCGCCATCTGAGACATAGCATACCGCTCAAACTCATCGCGATAATTGCTTGCCCTGTTGCTTCAAAGTGATGGCTAGAACTATCTATAAATCAGGGTGTACCTCAAACGTCTTTTTCGGCCTTATCCCCACTTCCTGTTTCAAGCGTGCCCAGGAAACTCAGCAACGGGGCGATGGCGCGTTGGGGCGAGAACTCCCCCCCCATAAAGATAGGTGCCGCCCGTGCGACCGCACGGCGGTCATGCTCTCTTTCTGCAAAATGTGTCACGGCACGGGCAAAATCCACACGGGACGTGGCCACTGCAAGCCCGGCACCTCGGGCACCCGCGAGACCTGCGGCTCCTTCGACCGTAGTCACACAAGGCAAGCCAGCCGCGAGCGCGTCCACACATTTAATTTTCAGCCCCCCACCGACGAACACAGGATTAACGGAGATATCCGCTGCATCAAAATGCGCGTCGAGATCGTCCTGTCTACCGTGCAGTACTATGCGTGAGCTAGCGCGATCCACGAAAGCGTTGCAGACGTCACCGACAACGTGGAGAACCATGCGTTCTTCCAAAAGCGGCATGACCTGATCAATAAACCAGCGCAGTCCCGTCACGTTTGGCGCAGAGTTGGCTCCGACGAAGAGCATCCGACTGCCGTCGCCAAAGCGATTACGTGATCGGGCCGCAACAGCGTGAGGAACGTAAAGAACATCCTCAAGTTCCAGCTTGTTCTGGCAAAAGTCGACGTCTTCACTACTAATAGCCATAACAGCGTCAAAACCTGCAAGTAGCTCTCGCTCTGTAGGCACGTCCAGCTCGATCGAGGCGCGCAAGCCAGCCATGCGCATATTAATAGTGCGTGAAGACATCACATCATGCATGTCGAGGATTGTAGCGGTTTCGGGCGGACACACGTCAGCTATGTAACCGACTGTCAAGTACTCAAAGATTACCGCATCAGCCGGATGCGCTTCAAGATAGAGATTAAACGCTTCGGCGAAGTCAGGCACCCAGCGTTTCGCATAGTAAGGCAGTTTAGATAGCTTCCGCGCGAAGCTCGGACGATGGCCCGAATAACTCTTATAGCTGATTATCTCGACCTCAGATAAACCGGCTATTTCGGAGATCTTCTCCCGTTCGACCACCGTCAGTGTCCTCAGGAGGAAAACTACTACCTCATGCGCCTGCGACAGACTGCGCAAGAGCTGCGCAATTCGGGCATGGCTTCCGTAGGAGCCCTCCCAGAAAGTGACATCCGTCAACATTACGATTTTGCGGCGCATTAGACTTCACTTCTCTTGTCAAAGAACAACGTGATTTCCCACATTGGGCATTCCGTACACGGGCTAAACTAGTTGCGGCAATGACGTCAATCATGGCTTTGGGAAGCGCTGCCCGACAGCCCCCTCCATCTCGCCCTAGCATGTTTGTTACCCCTTCCCGTTGCACCCTCCTTTAGAACATGGAAGATAAAGATACTTCTCGGCAACAAAGTACCGGATTTCAGAAAGAGCGTACCATGCCTGTAAACAGGATCGTTTTTACCGGTGACGTATTGCGGCCCAACGTGGCGGGGACCCGGCCAACCCAACATCACAATATTCGTTGGTTGCGCAACCTGCTTGGTACCCAGCTTGAGATGGCAACCAACCTACCTGTGGAAAGCATCAGCTGGAATTGCGGCGGTGTTCAGGACGGCCGACTAGGCGATGATGACATATCTTTAATTTATCGGGCCTTTGGGCTACGTGTGGATATCCGAAACTGGGCGCGAATTCACGATATTGACCGGCTACCTCAGCAAGTCGATGAGCTGTTCCGTCGGCTGTTTCAGAACGCGCTGGTCGTGGGGTTCGAAATGCCTCCATACCTGCGTCGCATGTTTAGCCGCTTCGGCATTCTCTACATCAACGTAATGTTGCACCCAGTGCGCTTCCTCGACGATTTGCTACTTACCTTCTCTGCTTCTGAACCGTCTTTGCAAGAGCGGCTCTTTGCTCACCGCATCCAAGAGCCCTTTATCCGCACCATAGCCGGCCTTCAGCGCGCGGCAGCAGCGCGTAGCGATAATACGCAAATTGAGCCAGATAGTGCATTATTTCTAATGCAAACTTGGTACGATCAGTCCCAAATACAGGACGGTATTTTTGTCGATTCGATGAATTTTTTGAACGACATTGCCGCCTATGCAAAGCAGTACCGTGAGTTCTTGGTCAAGGAACATCCACTCGAGCCAAACCCGGCGACGTTATTCATGGCGGCTACTATTCCAAACATGCGTTTAGTGAAAGGCAACACCTATACCTTCATGTCGCGACCAGAAATTATTTCGGTAGGCACGCTGTCTTCGTCGGTAGGCTACGAAGCGCAGTATTTCGACAAAAAAGCACAGTTTTTTCTGCGACCACCAATGCAGCTAAGGCGCGGGCCCGACGATCCGGAAGATGCTCAGATCGGCATCCAAGACATGTTTCTTACTGCTGATTTTTGGCGCGAAGTACTCACGCCCATTCTGCCGGTGACCAACTCAGACGGCGTCACCGTACCGTTCAAGCCTAACCGGCTGAGAAGCTCGATACGGAGCTTCTGGAATTTCAATGAGATTGACACCGATATTGCGGTGCGAGCTGCGAAAGCAGGTTAATGGAGGATGACAATGACCGAGAACACAAATCCGGGCCTAAATCGCGACATCTCGGATACTGCCGCCAGCCATGAGCTGCTCGATGCAGTAGAAGCGCACGTAGACCTCTCAAAAGCTGGCTCAGAGAGCGAGGTTCTAATGGCCCATCTGGCAGCACGATATGAGGAGGCAATGACCCCCCTCCTAGGCGACGCCCCGAGCGATCCGGAACGGCTCGAGGGAGTGGTCCGGATGCTGGTTCGCCAGCTCGCACGCACACAGGCAGACGTCTACGTACTCAAGTCCGCAATGATCGGCCGGGACCATTTGTTAATGACCGATGATTGGGCATACAAAGATCCCCTGCGCGCTCATTTTCAGGGGATTGGTCGCGACCTGACGAAACTCAAGCCTTTCCCACTTGGACGCTACGAATTAAGTCTTGAAGACTCGATGTTGGGTTACGGCTGGCACAAACTAGAAACGAAGCCTGGTGCGATGCCATGGCGCTGGTCAGGGCCTGAGCGCAAATCTGGTCTCTTGTTGCCAAACCTGATGGGCGGCCCATGCCGCATACGCTTCGACCTGCAGATGCTGGTACCCGAGGCATTCCCCGCAGAGGGTTTTCTGCGTGTTGAGGATGCGCCTGTACCCTATGAGGTGACTTGGCACGAAAAAGACAAGCTTTCCGTCGTCTTTGAGATCGCGCCGCCTCAGGACGCCGTCAACGTCCTAGTCGAGATGCAAGTAACACACACAATTTCGCCCGCTAAGCTGCTAGGGCGTTTCGACAAGCGCAAGCTGGGTTTCTGCATGAAACGGATCGTCTACGAGACAGCAGATACCACTTCAGAGTAAGCCAGCCCCCTACAGGTAGGTCAGTGCAGTGTTGAAAATTCGCCAAGCAAAATATGGGCTATGAAACACAAATTCTCGTATGAACGGACCATTGGGAATGACCTGAGACCCGTTTCTTCCTCCATTTTTAGGAAGAGTCCGCTCCAATACGCGCCGCGTAGCCTCAGAAATCAAGCCGCGGCCTCTCCATCAATTCGGAGGAGAGTCGGGTCTCAAGTCACGCGCTGACGCTTAAACAGTCAGAGACCTTACTGGCCGCAGAACCTCGCTCGGTGATCTACGCGACCGCGTCCCACTTGAAAGCGTCACTGTAATTGTTTTTGCTAATCATGGCTTCCTTGCTTCAAAATTAGCTAAGAAAGCATCCACGATACAGGGGCTATTCAGTATCATAAGCTGGAAAAACCAGCTAGCTCCCCTCAGTCTCGAGGCCGGCCCTGACCAACCAAATCAGCGAACAGCGCGCAGATCCTTGCGGATCGCTTGCAGGATACCGTCCGGAGCGGGGTCTGCAGTTATCACCGGCGGACCGGGCCAGTCCGCGTCCACCCATGTCCGGCCATAGCGGTCGATCTCGCGGTCGTAGCGCGGCAGGATGTGGAAATGCACGATTGGATCCTGCATCATCAGGCACAGAATATTGATGCGCACAGCGCCGAACACTTCGCGCGACAGACGTTCTGCCAGACCAAACCCCGCCGCCATGCCCGAAGCCTCGGGACCGGTCAGCGCGGCAAGGTCGCGCGCGCCTGACCGCACGCTCAGCACTGTGGCGCCCAGCGTCGTCTGCCCCGGCCTGAGCGACAGCGCCCAACCGCCGGTATCGGCCAGCAGCAGCGTTTCGACGCGAAACTTTTCGTCAAAGCGGGTCAGATCATCCGTGGACATGCAATGCTCCTTGTCTGCGGGCACCGCGGGGTTTTCTTACCCCTGTGCCTGCTGGGTTGGCAGGATCTCTTCCAGCACTGCGCGCAGGCGAGAGCTGGAAGTATGTTTGGTATAGGGAAAATAGACGATCTCGACTCCGTGGGGCTGAAACCACTCTTCCAGAGCGACCCAGTTGGGGTGCCCTTTCCAATCGTCGCCCACGAACATCTTGTGAAAACCGTATTTCTCCCATGCGCCGTATTTATTCATGTCCTCCTGCACCACGACCTCATCGACGCAGCGCAACGCGCCGACGATTTCCATACGCTCGTCCTGCGGGATCACGGGGGCGACTTTCTTGCGCGACAGGCACAATGCGTCCGACGTCACGCCGACGATCAGATGGTCACATTCCGCACGCGCACGGCGTAGAAGGTTCAGATGGCCGACGTGAAACAGGTCGTATACGCCGGTCGTGTAGCCAATGGTCTTCACAGGGTCTCCAAGATCACAAGGCACGCCGCATGGCGTTCAGGACTGCTCCCAAGGGGCGGGGTTCGGGAGAACCTGATCCAAAAGCGTTTCAAAATCAATCATATCTTGGGGATCGGGCTCGTTGCCAAGATGGTCGTTCACATTCAGGAACACCGCCTTCTCGTCCTTGGCTTTCTGCATGGTCTTGCGCCAGTCCTGTTTTGCGTCGCCCACCAGCGCCTGACGCGCCACGCCCCACGTCGCATACGAGAACGCGGGGCCCTGGTGGTGGTTCTCCTCGTCGAGCGGCGCCTCCAGAAGTTTGGCCACGTAGTGGGGGTAGAAAAACAGCATGCTCAGATCACGGTCGGTGCGGAATTTCGCGTCGCGCGTGATCGCCAGATCCTTGGCAAAGTTCTTCTCGATCCGCTCGCAGATTTCGGTCTTGCGCATTTGCGGGACGTGTAGCGGGGCATGGGCCGCCACGATGCCACGGGTGCCCAGAACAAACCGGTTGAAGCCCAGCGTGCGGCGGTAGTTGCCTTTGACATCCCCGGCAAGGTTCATGTCCGGCGCTCCATGGCCAAAATAGTACTTCCCCTGCCCTTCCACTCCCATCAGCATCTTGGGTTCGACAGGATTGATGGCCAGAAAATCGTCACTGAAGCGGATGAACTTGTCGCTCAGCCCCGGAATATGATGCAGGCATGAATCGATGGCAAAAGAGTTGAATGTCGGCAGCACCGACAGATCGGGAAAGATGTCGCTGTGGATCACGAGGTTCAGCCGCGGATTGTCGAAGTCGATGCCGTCAGGAACCTGCCCGGAGGTGACGATATGGATGCGGTTGATCCATGGCATGTTGTCGTGAATGCCCCGCAGACAATAGTTCAACTCACCGTTGTTGCGGTGACGGGCGCGGACTTCATGCTTGCGGGCGGCCTTGGCCACGATACCGGAATAGTTCGCATGCTGGCGAACGAAAATCGGGTCTTCGCCATCCACCCACATGATGACAGCATCAATCTTTTCCATCACACCCTCCTGTAAAAGTGCTGTTTTGCGGGCAATTTCCGTGAATGTCTACGGCCAATGCCCCAGAAATGCGCGGGCGGCCCACAGGGTCGCAGCCTGCCCTTTCTGGCGAAAGTTTCGCACGCGAAACTTTTGACCAAGAGGTCAAATTTTACAAGTTCTCGGCACACCAGGCTCGTAGCAGCGCGCGTTTTTGCGCGGTCAGACCTGCACCACCGATTGTCACGCTGCCATCCGCATTCTCGGTCAGCTGAACCTCCGGGGCCGGGGAGGGAACGGCAGCACTGGCTGTCCCATCCGCGGCAGTTGGTGGGGCAGGGGGCACCGATCCCTTGGCGGGGCTGCGGCGCGGGGCAGGGGGGGTGCCTGCGTCGCGCGGCGCTTCTTCCGCCTGTGCGGCGGCGAGGGCCCTGTCGATCACAGCGCGTTCGTCTTCGGGCGTGGGCTGTGGCGCCTCCGACAATGTCTGTGTCATCCGCATTGCAAAGCCGGGCTCATCCTCCAGCAGCCGCGCCAGTGCGAGCCCCGTCCGCTCGGGCAGATGTGTGGGGAACCGCAGCACCGGATCGAGTGCGCGCACGATATGGGTAAAGCTGCCGATCTTCGATCTCTTGGCGCGGCTCGCGTTGGCAAACAGAGACTGTAGTGCGGTTTTGTCACTGTCATAGACCCCCTGCTCGACCGCGCGCAGCACGATGCGGGCGCGCTCGTAATAGCTCAGTCCGACGCGGATCTCGTTTTCCTCGACCATGGCGAGATAGGCGTCCGCCGCATCCTGCGGCTGGCGCAGCAGCGCCAGAACCTGTGCCGGACGGCCCTCGGTGCGCGCCAGATGCAACAGCGCCTGACAGCGCCGCCACCCCGAGATCAGCCCGTAGCGGTCGGGGCCGAGGGCCACCACTTCGATCGGGGTCTGCTGTCCGCGCGCCCGCAGGCTGGCAGCCAGCGCGTCCAGCTCCTCGGGGTCGAGCGCCACGCGGTCGCGCACCAGATGGTTGAACTCGATCTGCTCCAGCGGCAGTTCCAGCACCATGCGCCCGTCCTCGCGCGCGCGGCGCAGGGTGTCGGAAAGCTCCTCGAGTGCTGCCGCGCTGGCCGCATCCTGCACGATCCCCGAGATCGGCGCCGTGGCCCCGCCGGTCAGCGCCGGTCCGATCAGCCGTGTCAGTGGCGCGTCCTCGTCCGAAAAGGCCACGGGGCCCAGCCGTTTGCGTTTCGCCATGTCAGTCTCTCCCTGCCGTCGTCATTCCGCCGCATCGGCGTTTTGCGCCGCTGCCGCATCGCGTGCCCATGCTCCGATCAGCAGCGTCTTGAAGGCCGCGTAGGTCGCATCGAATGTTTCGCGCCCGCGCGCGTAGGTTTCGCGGTTGAAATCGCGGTAGTCGGCCTCGTAGATGCCGCGCACCTGTTCACCGGCCTGACCGATCAGCGCGGTATATCCCTGACGGTGCGGCGACAGGGTCGGCCCCAGATAGGCCTGCATCAGCGCCGCCAGTTCGGCCTGTTGCGCGCCGTCGTAGCGGGTGATGACCGCGCGCACGGCATCCCATTCGAACGACAGCCCCGCCCGCCCCAGCGCACGGGCGGCGATGTTTTCACCGTCCTCGATGGATTTGAAGGTCGTGTGCAGCATGTCGAAGAACCGCCCCGTGCTGTCGAATTCCAGAAACGATGCCCCCAGCGGCACCAGCAGGATATCACTGGCGGCCAGACCGTTGATCGTCAGATATCCCAGCGCGGGCGGCGTATCGATGAAGACGATGTCATAGCGGTCCAGCACGCCGTCCTCGGCCAATGTGTCGGTCAGCGCATCCCACAGTTTCCAGCCACGCGCCTGCATGCGCCAGACCGGCACCTGGAACTCCGCCCAGTAGAGATCGAGCTGGGCACCGATGAGATCGATGTTGGGCCAGTGGGTGTTCTGGATCAGCGCGTCGCTGCGCATGTCCAACGCTTCGCTGAGCGTATCATCGAGCGGGATCGGCGCATCGCCACGGTCCAGCCGCCGCTGGTTGTCGGTGCGCAGGTGCTGCGCGTAGTGACGCGCGATCAGCGGAAAGACGGTTTGCCATTCGTCCGCCACGCGGCCCCCGAAGATCGAGGTCATGGAGCCCTGGCTGTCGAGGTCGATCACCAGAACCTTGTACCCATCGAGGGCCGCCGACATCGCCAGATGCGCTGCAGTCGAGGTCTTGCCGACCCCGCCCTTGAAGTTTGCCACCGCGACCATTTTCGCGGGCAGACCTTCGGGGCGATAGGGCATGTAATCCTTCGCCTTCGATCCCGTCTGGCTGAAATGCGCACGCAGGCGCAGCACCTCGTCGAGGGTGAACCACTTGGCCCCGCCCTCGGTCTCGGACACGCCCTGCGGCAGGTCGGGGTTCTGTTTCAGCACGCGGCGGAAGTGTCCTTGCGCCACGGGGATCAGATAGCGGGTGATTTCCCAGGTGGAGAATTTGCGCAGCCGCCGGCCACCGCCGTCTTCGAGGCCGCGCCCGACCAGATCGCCGCGTCCGCGCGCGCAGGCCTCGGCCACCGCGCGAAAGCCGTCGGTGCCGACAGGGTCGCCCAGCGTGCTGCGCGCCTCAAGCGGATCTATGTTGAAATAGGGCGGGGCCCCGGGGGTGGTTTCTGTGGGCATGCTCGGCCTCTGTGTGTTGTGTTTTCTCTAAGGTACCACAAAAGGCCGCACATGGAAGCAATGATGCGACCTGTCGTGTTTTTCTTATATTTTTCTGGGCAATCAGCGGCTGCAACTGTGGCCGAGGGTGGCTTTGAGGGCAGGGGGTAGCCCCGAAGCCGAAAGAAGTGTTGTTAATTTATGGTTATTTATTCGTTACATATGACCCGCTGTCACGCAAATAGTTGAACTGACTGTGCAAAAGGCGATTCCGAAACAGGAAGGCGACTCTGAACCCCCGATAGCGCGACTCTGATCCCACGTCTTGGCGACTCCGATCCCACGTTGGAGGCATTGGCGGTTATGGACGCAGCCTGTGGATAACTCTAGGGTGTCACTGAAACCCCGATAAGGGTGGGATTCGCCAAAGGTGTCTTCCCGGGTCACGGACCAACTCCGGACCATCGAGCAGCGGGCAGGGCAGTCTGCCGACAGTGAGGTAAGGACAGGCCATGCGTGCGCCGACCAATGCGGCCGTGCCCTCGGGGGCGGGGCTCTTGCCCGACAGGCATCCGACGGCGGATTTCTTCGTCTGCGACATCTTCGGGGCCAGTCCCAAGGATGATCTGGGCACCATGGAGCATCCGATCTTTTCGCTGTCCACGCGTCCCGACCGGCGGATCCTGCGCTATACCCACAACGATGCGCAGGTCGAGGTGACGCCCAGCGTGAAGGGCCGTGCCACGATCCACGACAAGGACATCCTGATCTACTGCGTGAGCCAGCTGATGGCCGCGATCAATGCCGGTCGGCCGGTCAGCCGGGTGCTGCATCTCAAGGCACATGATCTGCTGGTGGCCACCAACCGCGACACTTCGGGGGATGCCTACGCGCGGCTGCGCGAGGCCTTCGAGCG
This sequence comes from Sulfitobacter sp. HNIBRBA3233, assembly GCF_040149665.1. Classification (NCBI taxonomy): domain Bacteria; kingdom Pseudomonadati; phylum Pseudomonadota; class Alphaproteobacteria; order Rhodobacterales; family Roseobacteraceae; genus Sulfitobacter; species Sulfitobacter marinivivus. The sequence goes on from NZ_JBEFLP010000007.1 coordinate 24,649, forward strand.
GCTGGCCGGCACGCGTATCACCACCAACATCGCCACCGGCGGGGTCGAGACCACCAGCGGGTTCGGCCTGATCGAGACCTGGCAGATCGTGCGCCGGTCGCGGGCGGGGCGGATGATCAGCGTGACAGTGACGCTCAGCGAATGGCTGTTCCGTGCGGTGCTGGGCAAATCGGTGCTGACGCTCAGCCGCGACTATTTCCGTCTGCGCAAGCCGCTCGAGCGGCGGGTCTACGAACTGGCGCGCAAGCATTGCGGCCGCCAGCCCGAATGGCCGGTGTCGGTCGCGGTGCTGCACAAGAAGGCGGGATCGACAGCCCCCCTGCGGGTATTTCGCGCGGCGCTGCGGCGGATGATCGCCGACGACAATCTGCCGGACTACACGATGGAGGAGCGCCCCGGCGATCTGGTGGTGTTCACCCGTGCGGGCACGGTGCTGGCGGGGAGCACCCCGGTGCTGCACCCCGATACCCTGCAAGGGGCGCGCGATCTGGTGCCGGGGGCGGATATCTACGCGCTTCAGGCCGAGTGGCACCAGTGGTGGACGGATACCGGCGCGCCGAAACTGTCGGACCCCGACAAGGCTTTCCTTGGATGGGTGCGCAAGCGCCGCCGCGACGCCTAGCGCGGGCGGGTTGCTGCGACCGCAATTTCTGTGCAAAACGACTTTTATCGGCGGGGCAGGGCCCTTGCCGTGATTTTAGCGCGGCTGTCTTCGGGCGGTGCGCACCGATGATTTGAAGAATGTGGCCCGGTGGCCGCCGGTTCACGGGGGATATCTCCGCGCGATCCCGGTGCCGGCTCTGCCGCCAGAACGACGAGGATACGCCGAAGATGAGCCAGACCGCGCCGGCACCGGACCGCTACAACCCGCGCAACCCGTGGACGAAAGCGCGCCAGACGCTGGATCTGATCGCCGCCGGGCGTCTGGATGATGCTGCGCGGCGGCTGGAGATGATCCGCTACGATGCGGGCCTGCCCGAGGAGGCTTTCGGGCTCTACGCCGCCGCGCTGGATGCCGCGCGGCGCAGCAGCGGTCTGCCGCCACGGATCAACCTGCCGTGCGACTATACCGGCAGCGCGGGTCTGGGCCTGCGCAGGCCCTTCCGGCGCGTGCCCGCCGGCACCGTCCCGCCGCATCTCTATCCCGCGGGGATGGCGCTGCCGCCTCTCGCGGGACCGCGCAACGATTATGCCTTTCTGCGCGATGCGGCCACGGTTCTGGCGCCCGCGCATGCGGCGCGCAGGCTGCGGGTCGATGTGGTGCTCGACGCGGCGCGCTGCCCCGACACGGGTGCGTTGGTCGCGGCGCTGGCCGCGCAGGACTTCGACGGCGATATCCGGCTGCATGTTCTGGCCCCCGGTGGTTTGGGCGATCTGGCGCTTCCCGATGCCCTGTCCCCGCGGATGATCGGCGACGATATTCTGGGCCTGCAGGCCAATTCGGAGCTGCGCCGGATGCTCGAGATCACCGACAGCGACATCACCGTCTTTCTGGGCGGGGAGATCACACTTGATCCCGGCTTCATGGCGCGCGCCGTTTTCCTCGCGCGCGTCAGCGACACGGTCGTCCAGCCGCTGGTCCCGTTCGAGGCGCAGGGCGATCTGCGGCCGCTGACCACATGGCTCGATGATCATGCGCTGGCCCGGTCGCGGTTCCCCTACCGTGATATGGAGGGGCTGAACTTTGTCGCGCCTACCGCCTTGATGCGCCGCGCGGGTCTGCCCGAGACGCGGTTTTCCAGCACCTTCTTCGCCGCCCGCGAGATCGCGTTCAGGATGCACCAGAAGGGGGCCTATTTCGCGCCGCTGGCGGTGCCGCATCTGGTGCGCCCGGCTGACGACGAGGTCCACTCCGGCGACGGGTCGCTCTTTGTGGCGCTGTGTCCCAGCCACTGGGATCGTAAGAAGGACGCTGCTTTCGAGCGTCCGCGCGTCAACGTCTATATCCCCGCCTATAACGCCAGCAAATACATCTGCCGCGCCGTTGACAGCGTGCTGGAACAGGACGTGAAGGATGTGGATGTGTGCATCGCCGACGACGGATCCTCCGATGGCACGGCGGATGTGCTGCGCCAGCGCTACGAGGATACCCCGCGGGTGCGGGTGCAAAGCCGTCCCAACGGCGGCATCGGCCACGCGTCGAACCGGGCGATCGCGCTGGGACGCGCGCCCTATATCGGCCAGCTCGATTCCGACGACTGCCTCAAGCCCGGCGCGGTGCGCCGCCTGATGGAGGTTCTCGACGAGAACCCGGGCGTCGTCTGCGCCTACGGCTCGTGCGAGCGCATCGACGCCAAGGGCGCCTATATGCGCGACGAATACAGCTGGCCGGTCTTCACCCGCGAGAAGATGATGATCACCTCCATCGCGCATCACTTCCGCATGTTCCGCCGCGCCGCGTGGGAACGCACCACCGGCTTTCGCGAGGACATCGTCAACGCGGTCGACTACGACATCTTCCTCAAGCTGGCCGAGACCGGAGATTTCCACCACGTGGAGGAAATCCTCTACCAGCGCCGCTGGCACGGGGAGAATACCTCGAGCGTCAACGAGGGGTTCCAGACCCGCAACACCCACGTAGTGCAGAAGGAAACACTGGGACGGCTCGGCCTTGACCGGTTCTGGCAGGTCGACGTACCCGACCCGTCCGAGCCGCGCAGGGTGAGCTACGCGCGCAAGCCCGGGGTGAAGACGGTGATGTTCTGGCCCAACTATTCGCGGGTGAATCCCTACCAGCACATGCTTTATGGTCCGATGCGCGACCGCTACGAGGTCTGCGCGGGCGATATCGACGCGGCCCTCGAGCAGATCGAGACGTTTCAGAACCCCGCCGATCTGACCTTCCACCTGCACTGGATCAATTTCGTGCTGAACGGGGTGACCGATCCGCTCGTCGCCCGCGCCGAGGTGGATCTCTTCCTGCACAAGCTGTCGCATTTCGTGGCCCTGGGCGGGCGTCTGGTCTGGACGATCCACAACACCCTGTCGCATGACACGCCCTTTGCCGAGCTTGAGCGCGAGATGTCCCCGCGGATCGCGGCGCTGGCGCACCGGTTGCATTTCCATTCCGCCGCTTCCGTCGACGAGGTTGCGCGCGCCTTCTATCTGCCGCGCGACAAGGTGGTGGTGTCGCGCCACGGCCACTACATCGGCGCCTATCCCGATTTCGTCCCCCGCGCCCGCGCCCGCGCCGAACTGGGGCTGGCGGAAGATGACGAGGTGATCCTGTTTTCGGGGCAGGTGCGTCCCTACAAAGGGGTCGAGGCGCTGATCGCGGTGTTCCGCAGCCTGCTGGCCGAACGGCCACGCGCGGTGCTGCTGATCGTCGGCGAGGTGAAATTCGATCTGCTGGGCCAGCTTGCCCCGGCGCTGAGCGAGGCCGAGCGCGCGCGCATCCGCCTGACCAACCGCTTCGTCGACGACATGGAGTTGCAGGTGTTTCTGCGCGCCGCCGACATCGCGGTCTATCCCTACCAGAACATCCTGACCTCGGGATCGCTGCTGCTTGCGCTGAGCTTTGGCGTGCCGGCGGTCGTCCCCGCCGTGGGGATGACGCGCGATGTGTTGGAAGGGCGCGATGCGGGCGCTCTCTACGATGCGGATCAGGGGCAGGACGGGCTGGCGGCGGCGCTGCGCGAGATGCTGGCGCACAAGGATTCGGGCCGTTTGGAGCAGATGTCGCGGAACGCGCGCGCGCTGGCGCAGCTGCAGTCGTGGCCCGATTTCGCGGCGGTAATCGAAGCGGCGCAGCCCGACGCACCGGGGGCCGCATGAGCCTGCGGCGCTTTTCGGGGCAGGGCAGGGGAGATGCGTGTTCTCACGCGCTCCGGTGTGGGATAAAAGCGGCCCGAACGGGCCAGCGGAGGCATGGATGACAACGATCGCAAAATCTTCTGACAAGGGGCGGGACCTGCCGGTTTCGGGCACCGATATCGTGGCCCCGCTGTCGAGCCGTGAATTGTTCTGGCGCGCCCGCTATACCCGCGGCACCGAGGCGCTTGCCCATCTGCCGCTGTTGTTCTGGCTGGTGACGGACCTGCGCCCGGGCCGGTCGGTGACGGTGGGCATCGATACCGGGGTTCTGCATTTCGGCCTGTGCCAGGCGCTGGACAAGAACGGATACGACGGGGTCTGCTACGGCTTCGGGACATGGAAGGATGCCGAAGAGGTGCCCGCGGCCCTGCGCGAGCACAATGCACGGGAATACGACGACATGTCCTATCTGTCGGTGGCCGACGTGTCCGGCGCGGCCGACGGCTTCGGCGAGACCAGCGTCGACCTGCTGGTCTGCGAGAGCCGGCTGGACGGCGACGAGATCGATGCACTGATCGCGTTGTGGCTGCCGCGCATGACCGCCCGCGGGGTGATCGTGCTGTCGGGCGGGCAGGCGCAGCCGGGTCTGTTGTCGCGCAGGCTTTCCGCGCAGGGCATCGACGTGCCGGCGGTGCATTTCGAATTCGGCGGCGGTCTCGATATCCTGCTGGTGGGCGATACCCCGTCCGAGCGGATGGGCCATCTGGCCGGTCTGGACGGCGACAGCAGCGTGATGCGCAGTGTCGAACGGGTGCTGTCGCGCATGGGTGCGTTGCACGTCAACGAATGGCGCGCCACCGACAAGGCGGAATGGGCCCGCAAGCTGTCGGGTGAAGTGACCGAGGTCCGCGCCGCGCGCGACCGCGCACAGGCCCGTCTGGAAGAGCTGGAAAAGGCCACCGCCGCACAGGCCGAGCGGATCGAGAAGGCCGCCACGCTCGAAGAGAAACACGCGCTGAGCAGTGCCGCCGTGCAGCAGCTGACCCAGCGCGCCACCGATCAGGAACGCGAGATCGAAACCCTGCGCGCCGAGCTGGAACAGACCCGCACGGCGCTGGAACAGAGCAAGGAAGAAGGCACGACGCAGGCCGCCGTCCTGCGCGACGCGCTCGCCGAGGCCAAAACATCCGCCGACAGCGTCGAGCGCGCGCGCGCTGCGGCGGCGCTGGAGCTTGGGCAGGCCCGCGCGGCACTGGCCGAGGCCGAAGAGGCGCTCGAGGCCCTGCGCGGCGCGGGGGGCGGGACGATCGTTTCGCAAACCGGGCTGGCGGATCTGACGGCCCACCTTGAAACGGTCCAGCAGGAGGTGCTGGGCCTGCGTCACGATGCCAAGCGCGCGCAGCAGGAGATCGAGACGCTCCAGACCTACCGTGACAAGCTTCTGGCCAGGATCCGCACGCAGGACCGGCAGATCAAGGAGATGGAGACGCACAAGAACGCGCTGAGCGCGGACCGCGACGCCCTGCGCCACACGATGAACGAGATGATGCGCAGCAGCTCGTGGCGCCTGACCTCGCCGCTCCGGCGGGCGCGCTCGGCGCTCGGCAAGGGCTGAGCGGGCTCAGCCCGGGGGGGCCTTGCGCATGTTGAACTCGTGCCGCTCGATGCCCTCTTCGAGGTCGCGGTAGTAGCGCATCCGCCCGTCTTCCAGCACCACCGCGGCGTCACAGACGTTGCGGATGTCACCCAGCGAGTGGCTGACAAAGACCGCGCTGCTGTTGCGCATCCGGTCGAGGAAGATTTCCTTGCTCTTTTCCTTGAAGGCCGCGTCGCCCACGGCGGTGACCTCGTCCACGAGATACCAGTCGAAGTGGATCCCCATCGAGCAGGCAAAACCGAGCCGCGAGCGCATGCCGGAAGAATAGGTGTGCACCGGCTGGTGGAAATGCCCGCCCAGTTCCGAGAACCTGCGCACGAATTCGGTCAGCTCTTCGGTATCTACACCGTAGACCCGCGCCAGAAAGCGGATGTTCTGTGCGCCGCTCATGTCGCGGTTGAAGCTGCCCATGAACCCCACGGGCCACGACACGGTGCCGTCGATCTCGATGGTGCCGCTGTCGGGCTGGATGGCGCCCGCGATCATCGACAGCAGGCTTGATTTGCCCGCCCCGTTGCGGCCCAGCAGGGCAATGGATTTCCCGGTGGGAAAATTCATCGTCGCGTTGCGCGCGATGGTCTTGTGGTTGCCCTTGAGATGGTAGGTCTTGGTGACATTCTTCAGCCGGATCATGATCAGCGGCGATCCTTGAGGCTGTAGCCGATCAGCACGAGGATCGTCCAGACGCCCATCAGGATCAGCGTGATGATCAGCATCACCATGGTCCGGTCGGGATAGCGCGGCGTCTCGGGCAGGGTGGGGCGCAGGTAGGCGGCCAGATAGCGGCTTTGCCGACGGGCTTCGGCGACGGCGCTGTTATAGGCCGACAGCGCCGAGATATAGGCTTCCTCGGCGAATTTCGTATCCACCGCGAGGCTTTCGAAGGTGCCGAACAGATCGGCGTAATCCTCCGTGCCGGGGCCGGAATTGGCGTTGTCCGCCCCCGCGCGCCCGCCCAGTTTCTGGCGTTCGTCGGCGATACGGCGTTCGATCACCTCGATCCGGCGGCGGGTCTGCGCGATCCGCGGATCGTTGGTGGCCTGTTGCAGATCCTCGTCGATCAGCGATTCCGCCAGCTGCGCCTGGAGCGAGCTCAGCACGCCCATCTGGCTCTGGATGTCGATGGCCGGATCGACCACCTGCGTCTCGTTGCGGAACCGCGTCAGCGCCGAGCGCGCCTGCTTGAGCCGCTCGACCGCCTCGTCCAGTTCCTCGCGTGCGTAGAGCGTCGCATCCGCGCGCGCGATGCTGGACAGCTCGTTGATCATCGCGCTCGATTCCTCGAAGATCTGCTGCGCGATAGCGTAGGCGTCCTGCGGGTCGAAGGCGCGGACCTCGACCTCGATCAGCCCGTTGCCGGAGGTGAAATAGAGCCGCACCATCCGTTCCCAGTAATCCACCTTGTCCTCGATGCTGGCATCGGGCGCGAGCCGGTAGATCGGATCGTTCTCGGGTTTGCTGTAGATTTCGGTCAGGTTCATCTTTTCGTCGATGGCACGCACCAGTTCCTGGCTCTGGATGAACTCATACAGGATGTCGATGTCCGAGGAGCTGGCCGAGGACAGGCTGCTCAGCCCGCCCAGCAGTTCCATCGCGGATCCCGCCTCTTCCTGTCGAACGGTGAAGCCGACCTTGGAGGCATATTGATCCGCGGCGCGCGTATAGAGGTACCACGCCGTCACAAGGGCCGGCAGCACCACGCAGACCAAGAAGCTGACCATGACAATGATATGGCGGGGCCGGATCCGCGCGGGGCCGGCGGGTCTGAGGCTGGCAGCAACGGGGGCGGCCGCGTCCGGCTGCGGTTTTGTCTGCGTTGTCACGAGGGGGTGTTCCGATCATTAAGGCTGTATCGCTCTTGCATAGTGTTTGTAACCTCCGCTACCCCTGATTTCCAGATGTAGCCGCAGACCGGAGCGCCAAGATGTCCTTTCCCGCCGCGCAAAGACCGGGGCCGCCCCGCTTTCGCACGTTCCGATCCATCAGCGCGCTGATCCTGCGCGAGATGAGCACCCGCTACGGGCGCTCTCCGGGGGGATATTTGTGGGTCATTCTGGAGCCTGTGGCGGGTGTGGCATTGCTGACACTGATATTCACGCTGATCTCGCGCACCCCGCCGCTGGGGGTGAGTTTCCCGATCTTCTACGCCACGGGGATGCTGCCGTTTACTGCCTATGTTGCGATTTCGGGACTGGTGGCCGGCGCGGTGCAGTTTTCGCGCGCGCTGCTGAACTATCCGGCGGTCAGCTTCATGGATGCGCTGCTGGCGCGGTTCCTGCTGACATCTGTGACTCATATTTTGGTCATGGTCCTCGTGCTCACAGGAATCGTGATGATCTATGACCTGAAACTGATCATCCAGTTCAACTATGTCTTCGCCGCGATTGGGCTGCTTTTGCTGCTGGCCTTCTCGATCGGGGTGGCGAACTGTTTCCTGTTCACGCGGTTTCCGCTCTGGCAGAGTTTCTGGAACATCCTCAACCGGCCGCTGTTTTTGCTCTCTGGGGTGTTTTTCTTACCTGAAAACCTACCCGAGGGCGCGCGCGAATACATCGTATGGAACCCGTTAATTCACATAACAGGTCTTATGAGAAAAGGATTCTATCCCACTTACGATGCCCCCTACGTCGATACGATCTACGTGATGGGCGTGTCCTTTATCGTTGGCAGCCTCGGGCTGTGGTTCCTGATCCGCTATCACAAGGATCTTGCCCTGCTCTGAGGCCCCTTCAGTCGAGCGCGATCTTGGCCTGGGATTTGGTCAGGTCGTCGAGGGCGCGCAGCTGGCCGATCAGCGCCTCCATACGGTCCACGGGGATCATGTTAGGCCCGTCCGAGGGCGCATTGTCGGGGTCTTCGTGGGTCTCGATGAACAGTGCCGAGACCCCCACCGCCACCGCCGCGCGCGCCAGCACCGGCGCAAATTCGCGCTGCCCGCCCGAGGTGGTGCCCTGACCGCCGGGCTGCTGCACCGAATGGGTCGCGTCAAAGACCACCGGATAGCCGGTGCGCGCCATCGTCGGCAGGCCGCGGAAATCACTGACCAGCGTATTGTAGCCGAACGATGTGCCCCGGTCGCACAGCATGATCCGTTCGTTGCCCGTGCTGGCGATTTTCTGCGCCACGTTGCCCATGTCCCACGGTGCCAGGAACTGCCCTTTCTTGACGTTGATCGCGCAACCCGTTTCCCCCGCGGCCAGCAACAGGTCGGTCTGGCGGCACAGGAACGCGGGGATCTGGATCACATCCACCACCTCGCCCGCAGGGGCGCATTGGGCGGCGTCATGCACATCGGTCAGGATCGGGCAGCCGAATTCGTCGCGGATCTTGTCGAGAATGCTCAGGCCCTCGTCGATGCCCAGGCCCCGCTGGGTGGTGATCGAGGAGCGGTTGGCCTTGTCGTAGCTGGCCTTGAAGATGAACCGTGTCCCCGTCGGTGCGCAGGCCGCGGCAATGCGCTCGGCCATCATCCGCGCGTGGTCAAGCGATTCCAGCTGGCACGGTCCGGTAATCAGCGCAAGAGGGTGCGTGCCACCGACGGGAATGCCGGAAATGTCGATGGGATTCGTCTCTATCATTGGGTTTCCAGTGCTTTTTCGATCCGCGCCACATCGGACGGGTTGTTGAGTTCCCAAAAGACACGGCCGCGCGCGTCGACCTCTACACAGGCAACGGGAATGCCCGTGTAGAGAAACCGTAGCTGTTCGAGCCCTTCGAGGGTTTCCAGCGGGCTGACGGGGGTCTCCACGTAGCGGCGCAGCGCATCGGGGCGGTAGGCGTAGACGCCCACGTGGTGGAAGACGGGGATCGGCTCGGTCACCTTTCCGGGGTCGATGTAGGGCAGCACTTCCTTGGAGAAATAGAGCGCGCGGCCCTGCGCGTCGAAGACGGCGGTGGTGCCGCCCACGCGGCCCTGCGCGCGGTCTTCCTTCAGGGCGTCATAGGTTGCCCGGTCGCAGCGCAGCACCGGCGTGGCCATCTGGATGGTGTCGTCAGCGGCCATGGCGTCGATCAAAGCCTCGACGAACCACGGCGGGGTCAGCGGTGCATCGCCCTGGAAATTGATCACCAGATCCGCGTCGATCCCGGCGTTGGCGAGTGCCTCGGCCACCCGCGCGGTGCCGTTCTCGCGTTCGGGGGCGGTCATCACCACATCGGCGCCGAAGGCGCGCGCGGCCCCGGCGATGCGGTCGTCATCGGTCGCCACATAGACGGCATCGACACCGCGGATCGCACGGGCGGCGGTCCAGCTCATCTCGATCAGGGACTTTTCGCTGCCGTCGCGCTGGCGCAGGCTGACCAGCGGTTTGCCGGGATAGCGGGTAGAAGCGTAGCGCGCGGGAATAAAGACAACGGTTTTCATCTCAGACGACCCCCGCCCGCAACAGATCATGGATGTGCAGCACCCCCAGCGGCCGGCGGTCCGCATCGGTGATAAGCAGTACGCTAAGCTTGCGCTCATTGAGCACCGCCAGCGCCTCGGCAGCCAGCGTGTCGGGGCCCAGCATCAGTGGATCACGGGTGGCGATGTCGCGCGCGCGGCGTTCCATCAACCCTTGCATGTTGCGCCGCAAGTCGCCGTCAGTGATCGCACCGGCCACGCGCCCGTCCTCGACCAGCACCCCGATGCCGAGGCTTTTCGTGGTCATCTCCAGCAGCACATCACCCATCGGGGCGTCGGCGGGCAGGATCGGCATCTCCGCCCCCGAATGCATCAGGTCGGACACGCGGCGCATCTGCGCGCCCAGCTTGCCGCCGGGGTGGTAGACGTTGAAATCCTCGGCGACAAAGCCGCGCCGCTCCATCAGCGCGACGGCCAGCGCGTCACCCATTGCCAGCGTCAGGGTGGTCGATGTGGTGGGCGCCATGCCGATGGGGCAGGCTTCGGGCGCGCGGGGCAGTGTCAGGCGGTAGTCGGCGGCCTGCATCAGGGTCGAGCCCGCGTTCGACGAAATACCGATCATCGGGATCGAGAACCGCTGCGTGTGATAGACGATGTCGCGCAGCTCGGCGGTTTCGCCGGAGTTCGAGATCAGGATGCAGACATCGCCCTTGCCGATCATGCCCAGATCGCCGTGGCTGGCCTCGGTGGCGTGGACGAAATAGGACGGTGTCCCTGTCGAGGCGAGAGTGGCCGCGATCTTGCGCCCGATATGGCCGGATTTCCCGACGCCCGACACGATCACTCGGCCGGGGCTGGCGAGGATCGCGTCGATGGCGGGGGCGAAATCAGCGGGCAGTTCGGCGGCCATCTGCGACAGCGCGCGGGCCTCGATCTCGAGCACACGCCGCGCGCAAGCAAGGCTGTCAGACGTAGGTGAGGGGCTGGCTTGGTTCATAGACCGGTTATTCCGTCATGTTTGAGGCTTCGCGCAGTGGGCATTGATCGCCTTTCCCTAGCACAGCATGGCGAGGGGGCAACAGTATTTCGGGCAGCCCCCGTCGCCCTGCGCGGTTTGGGCTTCAAACGGGCGGGAAAACCGCAGTATAGAAGGGCGGCACAGCGGCACCGGAGAGAAGGCCACAGATATGATCGATACCGTGCTGCGCAAGGTGGCCACCGTGCTGCGCTATCTGTTTCCCTCTGCGCGCGAACGTGCCTACCTGCGGGTGATCGCCCGCGAGGGCGGGTTCGACCGCGCCTTTTACCTGCGCGCGCATCCCGGTCTGCACCCGCTGTTCCGGCTGATGCCCGCGCGGCACTATATCCAGCACGGCGAGGCCAAGGGCCTGAGCCCCAACGGCCGGTTTTCGCCGCGCGCCTATCTCTATCACAATCCCGATCTCGATCCCGACAGCACCCGTCCCCTGCTGCACTACCTGCAAACGGGCCGCGACGAGGCGCGCACGGCCCTTCTGGAGCACGGCTCGGTGCCGCTGCCCGATCTGCCACCCGCGCCCGCGCCCGCAGCCGATCCCGCGCCGGTCGCGGTGGTGGTGCATCTCTACTATCTCGATATGTGGGACGAATTTGCCGAAACGCTGGCGAACCAGCACTTTGCCTTCGATCTGTGGGTGACGCTGAACGACGATGGCAGCGGGGCCGCAGCAGCGCTGCGTGCGCGGATCCTCGACCGGTTTACTCGCGCACGGGTACATCTGCTGCCCAACCACGGGCGCGATATCTTTCCTTTCGTGTGGCTAGCCAGCGGCGGCGCGCTGTCTGCATACGCTGCCGTATGCAAGCTGCATTCCAAGAAATCCCCCCACCGCGACGATGGCGACGACTGGCGGCGTGACCTGACGCGCGGAGTACTGGGCGATCCGGTGCGCACTGCCGCTCGGCTGGAGCGGTTTCTGGCGCATCCGCGCGCGGGGTTCTGGGTCGCCCCGGGCCAGCGGTTCGAGGGCGACGCCCACTGGGGCGTGAACCTCGACCGTGCCCGCGCCTTGCTGGCGGCCCGCGAGCGCGCCCTGCCCGATGCCCCGCTGGTGTTTCCCGCAGGCTCGATCTACTGGGCGCGCCGCGCGGTGGTGCAGTCTCTGGCCGGTCTGGACCTCGGGGCGGCGGATTTCGAACCCGAACAGGCGCTGGTCGACGGCACCACGGCCCACGCGATCGAGCGGCTGATGGGCAGCCTGGCGCAGGCGCTGGATCGCGAGGTTCTGACCACGGACGACCTCGACGCGCAGACGGAGGTCTGAGACGGCTGGTATTTGCGCGGCCCTTCGACCATATACGGTCCAGTTCGATCCAATTACGCGGCAGGTCATGGCCAGAGTCTTTCTTCATATAGGCGCACACAAGACCGGCACGAGCTATCTACAGGCGATGTTCCACAACAACCGTGCCCTTCTGGCGCAGCACGGCCTGCATTATCCCGACATCGGTCCCAACAACGCCCACCACGCGCTGGCCGCTCCCTGGCTGAGCACCCCCGACATCCCCGACAGCTTTTTCGGCAGTCGTGGCCGGGCGGGCCCGTGGGACATGCTGACCGAACGCTACGCCCGTGCGCCGGGAACCGTCTTTCTGTCGGCCGAGAATTTCAGCCGTGTGCGCCCGCAGCGGGTGAACATGCGCGAACTGGCCGACAGGCTGCGCCCCTTCGACGAGGTGCGCATCGTCTATACCATGCGCCAGCAGGCCGATCTGGTGCAGTCGCTGTGGATGCAGGTGGCCAAGGGCGACCGGGTGCCGCTGTTGCGCAAATACGTCGAGACCGCGCTGGAGGACCGCCGCGGCGCGGGCGTGCCGATCGACCATACTTCGGTCTATTCGGACCTTCTGACAGGATTCGATCCGCAGCAGATCCTGCTGGTCGATTACAACAGCCTGCGCCGCGCCGAAGGCGGCATCGTGGGACATTTCCTGCGCCTGATGGGGTGTGATCTGGATGCGGATGCGCTGGCGCCGCTGACATCGATCGAACGGGCCAATGTATCGCCCGATCCGATAGCGCTTTACATGGCGACCGAAGTCACCCGCCAGCAGGTGCCCCCGGCAGAGCTGGTGGCGCTGATCGCGCAGGTCGTACGCCCCGCAGGATCGCCCCCCGCCAGCCTGCTGAGCCGGTCCGAATACAACAAGATGCGCAACCGCTTTGTCCATTCCAACACCACGCTGGCCGAGCGGGTGCAACCGGTACAGCCGGGGTTCACCTTCGATCCGGGCCGGGTGCCCGCCGACCTGTTCTGCCGCGACGATCTGACGGCGGAACACTGGAAACGGGTGGCACAGGCGCTGTTCGCGCCTCCCCCGCCGCCGCAGCACGATATGGCCGACACGGTGCCCTCGCTGCTGCGCAGGTTTCTGCCGGGAGGCTAGCTCTTAATAGCGCGCCCAGAGACAGGGATCCACTGCTGACGCCACAACTCCCTATACGGCATTTTCGCGGGTATAGCGTTTGCCGCCTTTCGGGGAGGTCGATTTAAAGTTTTGGGGAGCGTCTAAAAGCTTTGTTGCACAAATATTGTGGAGTGTTCGTCTCATAGTCCAGCAGTACAGACGCAGGTATTATCAATGAGGCACTCCTCTGCCCTAGGTGTTTGATCCCATGGTTTGATGGTGCGATCCTTTCTCAGGAATGGAAGGAAGCATTATGAGGTGCCCCAAGTTTCCTAGACACCTGCCTGTTCCAGTTGTAGCTGTCTGGTTTCGAAGTCAACGGGCGACAGCATGCCCTCCTCCGTCTGATTCTCAGTTAAACTGGTTGGGAAGAACCCGATAGACCAAAGGCCAACCATGCATTAACATTCAAACTGGACCACCCGACGGGGGCACTCCAGCGGCGTTCAGTTCGGAAAACGCCCCGCCCTTACTGAAAATCAGATCATAGAGCTGCGTGACAAACGCGCGAACGGCACCTTGATCAAAGATCTCATGGCCCACTATCACCTCTCAAAGGCCACCATCTACCGCTACCTCACCAAGACTGAAGCCTGAACTCAACTCCAGAGCCCCAATCCGGCCTTACCGCCCTATTCTGCACCGAGCCGGAGTCGACCCCCTATCGACCAAGCCTGATCATCAGCCTCGCCGCTACGAGGATGAAAGCGGCAAGAATTATGTCGAGGTTCGCCCCTCTTCGGATGGTCTCGCCACGATCCATGATCGCGATGTCCTGATCTATTGCATTAGTCAGGTTATCGCTGCGCTCAACGAGGGGCGACAAGTGCAGCGGGTGGTGCGGCTCAAGGCTTACGATATGCTCAAGGAACCGACCTACCCAAAGAGATGGCTGACTGGTCACTGAGCAGCCTCCAAACAAGGCTGATCAAAACCGGAGCGAGGGTGGTGCGTCATGCTCGGGCCATTACGGTCCAACTGGCCGAAGTCGCGGTCAGCGGTGACCTGTTCAACCGCATTCTGGCCGCCATACATCGCCTGCGCTCACCACCGGTTCCCGGATGATGACGTCAGCAACAAAATCTGAGGAAAAGTGGCTCGACCGGTCTACCCAAAGGACTGTCGATCAGCCCAAGAACTACATCAAACCCGCCGCCGAGGCCAGAAAGCATGCTCAGTTCACGCGTGAGGTGCCCCAACCACGGCACAGCGGGCGCGAAAAACTTGATCTTGATGCAAAACGGTATCAAAATCAATAGGTCGGCGTTCTACTTGGGGAATGTCGGTTAAATATGCCGATAACTTAATGGGAACTATTATGCCGCTATCTAAGCAAAGCTATGATGCGTACTGTCGTCGCGACACTGTACAAGTTTTGCACAGTGAGACTTATTCTGGTCAAAACTGGACGGAAAAACTCCTTACTCATCAAAATATTCGCCTTGTGGAAGTGTTGCAAGGCATCACAAATGCTCATTTTCATCTGATTGACCCAGTCGCTAGTGTTTATATAGCCGATCAACAGAACTCCCGTTTTTCCAGTCCACTTAAAAGTTGGGTCGAAGAAAACGGAACAATTCAGATACCACATGAGCAGGTGTATCAGGAGGAAACCGCGCTGATAATCGGTGGAATGAAGAACCACTGGCATTTTCTGATCAACTTTCTTCCCAGGTTGATCATGGCGCGTAAAATAATGGGGTCAAGTTTTGAGGATCTCGATTGCGTTGTCATTCACGAAGCCACTCCAATGCAGCAGGATTTTCTTGAACGGCTTTTTCCAGACGTGGTCTTTCGTCAAATTCCGGCTGGTAGCACTGCGGCCTATGGATTTAAGAGTATGTTTTATTTAGATTTTCCTAAGAATACATTGCTATGCCCCGAAATTCTGTCTTTGACCCGCGCAGTCGTTTTGGAAGCCTACGAGCCCCGTCCGACAGATCTGGCGGCTGGTATCTTCGTAGACCGTAATCCTGACATCCCGCGGCGGCGGCTGGCGGGGAGGGCAAATAAACTAGCCATCTTTGAAGAGCATGGAATCACACCTATTTTTTGTGAGGACTACAATTTTAGCCAACAGATCGCATTATTTCATGGAGCTGATTTTGTGGCAGGTCTTCATGGAGCCGGTATGTCAAATATATTATTCTGTCGCGTTGGAACACCTGTATTGATCATTGACTACAAGTGGCCATCCGAAATGTATGCCCTCGCACAAGCGCTTGATCTGCGGCCGTTACCAATCCTCGCTGAAAAAGTTTATAACAAAACAGTTGAAATGCGTCTAAGAGACCTGGAAATAACGCCAAAACAACTGGATGCGGCATTAACAGCACTGAAAGCCCTCACAGATTAACTATAATTACTTAATCTCACTTCCTTTGGCCGTATAGCCTTCCAAAAACCACCGCTTTTTGAATAGCCTTACCGGTCGATCCCATACCCTCGGTCGCGATGGGTTTCCCGCTCAATCTCCTGCTGGCGTTCCAGCTCTTTCACCAATTCCTGCTCTCTCGCGGCTTCCTGCGCGACGGTTCGCTCCTCAGCCTCTCGGCCGTCACGCATCGCTGCTGCACGGTCGGCCACGGCGCTGGGATCGATCCCCGCCGCTGCATCGCGCAGCCGCGTAGCAAGATCAGGCTCCTGCTCTCGACCGTCGCGGCCACCAGCAAGCGCCAATTCCGACTGCCCAGCCCCCAGACGTGTCGATGTTCTGATCGAGAACGACGAGATCGACGCTTTTTTCGCGCAGGGTTTCGGCGATCTGGCAAAGGTGCAACGTGGACCGGGCCAATCTGTCGATGCGCGTGACGATAGGGCGTGTTCCGAGCCGCCGTTGATCTGTGCAACACGGCTATGGTCAAGCCGCATATGTTGTAGTAGGCGACCGGCGCAGCGCGGTTGCCTGGCTGCGGGAAACCTTTGGCAATGACCATGCACGGGCGTTCAGGCTTGCCAATCATATCCTATCAGGATGTGGTCGATCTTCTGGCAGAGCGGGATGTCACCGTTGACCGATCGACCATCTATCGCTGGGTTCAGAAGTTCGGTCCCGAATTGACCAAGCGCACTGAGAAACATTTGCGCCGGGCGAGTGTCGACTGGCATGTGGACGAAACTTACGTCCGCGTTGGTGGCAAGTGGCGCTATCTCTGGCGCGCCATCGATGCCAACGGCCAGATGGTCGACTTCCGCCTCACCGCGCGCCTCGATGCAAAGGCTGCAAGGGCCTTTCTGAACAAGGCCATCGAGCGTGTTCGGCTGCATCGGCCTGTTGCGATAATAACCGACAAGGCGCACAGCTATCGACGCGTCATTCGTGAGATCAATCAATCGCCGATATGATCCTCACTTTGACAGCATCCGGCATATCGATCGAAAGTGGCGAAACAACCTGATCGAGAGCGATCACGCGGCCATGAAACGACTGCTCGGATACCGGCAGAGCTTTCGATCCTTGCGATCGGCCAAGGCGACACTCAGCGGCATTGAGACAATCAAACGCGGACACATCCATCACAAGCTACCAGGCGTCAAAGGCCCGGCAGGCATGCGTGCAAACTTGCCCAATCTCGCCCCGATCCTATCGGACGTGGTCGATTGGGATGAGATCGCCCGGCAATACGACGAGATGGTGAAGTACGCTGCCGCGATGCAGGTCGGAACGGCAGATCCAGAAGCAATCCTGCGCCGGTTCGCGCGAACCGACGTGTTGCATCCGACCTACAAGGCGCGGGCGGAGTTGGGCCGTGGCATCAAGACGATCTTCCTCTGCCGGTGTCTGCGGCTTGAATCCTTCCGCCGCGAAATCCACGAGGGTCTGAATGTCGTGGAGAACTGGAACAGCGCGAACGGGTTCGTGTTTTTCGGCAAAGGCGGTGAGATCGCGTCCAATCGCATCGCCGATCAGGAGATCTCGGCTCTGGCGCTGCAACTGGTCCAGGCATCGCTGGTCTATGTCAACACGCGCATGGTCCAGTCGGTGCTCTCCGATCCAGTCTGGGCGGCACGCCTGTCATCGGAAGATTACCGCGGCCTGACCCCGCTGATCTACCTGCACATCAATCCCTACGGTCGATACGAGGTCGATCTGGACAACCGGATCGATTTCGATCGGCTGGCCGCATAGAGGCGCGAATGGCGAAAAAAGCCCCCCAAGTTCTACGGTTGAAAATCACCCTTGAACATTTGAACCCTGCGCCGTGGCGGGAGATCGAGATCAGGTCGGACAAGACCTTGCCCCATTTGCACGATGCCATTCAGGCGGCATTCCTATGGTATGACATGCACCTGTGGGATTTCGCGATCGGTGACCGAAAATACCATATAGAGTTTTCAGAACCACTATGTTAGCAGACCCCCAATTCCGCATCCTCTTTCACGAAAGCCGTTGGCGTGACTTCACCCCTTGTCGCTGAAAAACCCGTCACCGCTGTTCCGGACAACCGCGACGTCGCCCGTCGCGTCCTGACCGTGGAAGGTGACGCCCTGTTCTATTTTGCCGATAATCTGCCGGAGGATTTCGAAGCAGCGGTCGAGAAGATCCTTGCCTGCACCGGTCACCGCCAGGGACGGCATCCGCCTGCCCGGCAAACCCAACCGCTTCCCCAGCAACTGCGCAGCGCCTGGGGCTACAACCAGATCGACACGGATATCGCGGTGGGATGGGCGCCGCGCCCGCAGTAGGGCACGAATGACAACCCGACCCGTGCCTCGCGCGGCGGGTCACCAGGTACATGAGGACACGATTCCGCAATGCAAGAGATTCCGATATTTCACATGGCCAGCTTCTCCCGCTCCGGCGAGACGCTGCTGCAGCGCTGCCTGAACGCACATCCCGATATCGAAGTCGTGCATCAGATCATGGCAAGGGACATCCCCGAGGATCTCGAAGTCTTCGACAAGTTCACGCAACGCAAGGAACAGCACATCGACATCGATGCGCCGCTCCTGAAGCACCGCAATCTGAAACCCTCTTCGGTTCTGCTGCTGAAGAACGCGGTCTGGGTACACGGCCATCCGCGCCGCGGCTTCACCCTAGTACGAAATCCGTTTTCGCTGATCGCCAGCTCCTACCGTGAGGCACCGCCGCCCGACCAGGCCAAACGCCAGCGCGCCCAGCAGATCCGCTGGGCGCGGGGCATCGACCCCAAGATGATCAACATGATGGATGGCTCGAAGACGATCCACGGCTTCCTCGCGCTTTACAGCCGCAAGATGCTGCAGGACCGCCGTGACGGGCTGCCCTTCGTGCGTTACGAGGATTTCGTGGCTGAACCCGAGCCCTGGCTGCGCAAGATCGTGGCCCATCTGGGTTTGCCGTGGAGCGACCGGGTGATGAAATCGCACGAGGATTATGCCAAGGGTCTCAAGGGGCACGGCGGCATCAAGCTGTGGCAGCCGATCAACCAAGGCTCGACCAACAAATACAAGGCAATGAGCGAGGCGGTGAAAGCACATATCTATGGGCTCACCCATGAGGTGCTGCACCAATACGGCTATACCTGGGACGGAGAGACCCTGGGACTGCGCGCGGTTGACGGCATGCTTTAGCTTCGGCACTGGTAAGCCAGATGCGCGGTCTACTGCTGGATCGCGGCATACCGATTGCCTTGTCAATCGGCCGTGCGCGGCGCGCTATCCCGGAGATCCTCGAAGACCTGACGAACGGACGACTGCAATGTTCCGTGGTGGCCCGCGCAGGATGAACAGGTCGGTGAGAGCGTCGATGACATCGGTCGAGTTCAGCTTTCGCTTCACCCGGATTCCAGCGATTGTAGAGCGTCTTGTGCGGGCTATAGGCGCGTCATGCCATCGTAAGCCATTGCGACTTATGAAGATAATCCCACTCAACACGCGCTGGTCATCGACGCGGGGTTTGCCGTGGGATTTCGGGAAGATGGGTTCAAGACGCGCCATCTGCGCATCCGTCAGCCAGAAAAGATCAGACATGTTCACCGCTTGATTTTCGAACTGTGAATCACGCACCTACGCGAAAACCAATGGGTCCTGACCCTAAGGATATAGCTTCTTCTTCTATAAGATTTGCGAAGGACTTAAGCCGACTTCACTAAGTTTCCAACGCGCCCAACGCCCCTCCTTGTACTAAGATAAACTGAACTTGTAGCGACTTAGGATGGGGTCTCACCTAGTTGCCGCTTAGTCAGGACGTAGAAAAGGGGGGTGTGGTTGGCAGTAAGGTGTTGTGCGCCCTCGGCCTCAAGTACTTGGTGATTCAGAACCGTTTTAGACTGTATCAGGAAGTGTCTGATGTTCTTGGGTCGTGATCTAGCAAATGAATTTCACCGATTTCCTCCCCCATCGCATAAAATCCAGCATGGCTGGTTGAAATGAGAGAAAACCCCGTACTAACCCCGTATTAACCCCGTAAGAAAATCAAGGATTTTCACTCTTATATTAACCAGCCTACCTCTGAAATCTAAGCCGCTCCCCGAAAATCGGGTAGTGACGTAAGCTACAATGGTAATCCCCCCCCCTAAAATTAGCGGTGTTCCAAAGTAGAATTTTCTCGACAACATCTTCATCGAGCGTCTCTAGCGATCGCTGCAGTATAAGTGCGTTTAGCTGCACGCCTAGGAGACCGAATTACATGCCAAGGCCGGGGTTGCCCGGTGGATCACCTTCTACAACCACCAGCGGCCCCACGCCGTCCATGCTGGACAGCCGCTCGCCGTGGTCTACTTCAACCAGATCTAAATCGACCAGCGGGGGCAGAGAGTAGCTTAAACTACCTTCCCAAAGCTGTCCAAGAGATGTGGGGTAGCTGAGTTTGCCCGGAGATCCAACGGGTCTGGGAGGAGAATTACCAGGCCTACGATGTCCGTAGGGCATGGCATCAACTGAAGCGCGAGGGCCTTGAGCTGGCGCGCTGCACGGTGGAGCAACTGATTAAGCAGATCAGCATCCGTGGTGCCGTGCGTGGAAAGGCGGTTAAAACAACGGTTCCTGACACGTCAGCGCCCTGTCCGCGTGACAAGGTGAACCGTGTATTCCGGGCACCAGCCCCAAATCTGCTATGGGTCAGCGACTTTCCCTACGTGTCGACATGGCAGGGTTTCGTCTATGTGGCCTTCGTCATCGACACATTTGCTGATCGCATCGTCGGATGGCGGGTCTCGCGGTCTGCCAAAACTGACTTTGTCCTCGATGCTCTGGAACAGGACCTGCATGATCGACGCCCTGTTCAGAAGGGCGGGTTGGTCCACCACTCGGGTCGCGGAGGACAATAGTTGTCCACTCAATACACCCAGCGTTTGGCCGAAGCCGAGATCCAGCCGTCAGCCGGCTGTGTCGGAAACTCGTATGATAACGCCCTCGCTGAGACGATGAATGGTCTCTACAAAACTGAACTGGTCCATCGGCAGAGACCGTGGCGTAAAATGCAAGATCTGGAAATGGCCCCACTCGGATGGATCGATTGGCTCAACAACAGACGGACCCATCGGAAACCTCCCGCCAGCAGAGGCTGAAGACAACTTCTATGCACAGCGCGACGTGCTCAATATGGTCTCGTGAAATGAAGCTATAAGTCTCCGGTGAAACCGGGGCGATTCAAAGCACAGTGCGGAAGAAGCGTCACGCTGACTTTTTCAGCATTGATTTTCCTTCCACATGTGGAATCTGAACGCTGAAGCAGCTTCCCGATCCAAATTCACTTTTGACGGTTAGCTGACCTCCATGCAATTCAATCAGATGCTTTGCGATCGAAAGTCCGAGACCAAAACCGCCATTCTTTCTTGCCAAGGAGTCATCAACTTGTTGAAAACGGTCGAAAATCCTTCCAAGATATTCGGTGGGGATCCCACAGCCGGTATCCTGGATATGGATAGATAGGATTTCACCATCATCGACGACCCGCATATCTATTCCACCTTTTTCAGTGAATTTTATAGCATTTGAAATCAGGTTGTAGAAGACCTGCTTCAGTCGAACATTGTCTGCCAGTACCACCATCGGTCTACACCCAGTATATTTGAAGTATAGATTCTTCTTGATGATCATAGGTCTTAGCTCCTCACCGACCTCGTCCAATAGTTCGTCTATCCTTATTTCATTTATGTTTACCTGCGTTGTTCCACGCTCGCATGTTGTCCAATCTAGAAGGTCTTCGACAAGTTTGAGCATGTGAGCGGCAGATGTATCAATTTTCGCGCCCTGACTGCGAACAAAGCCCTTGTAGGAGTCGAGCGTCTCAGTGACTTCATCTGAAATTTCGGTCGAGGACGAAACGAGCCCGTTTAGTTTCTGAACTATCGGAATGCGATCCTGATTAACTAGAAACGAAGCGTGACCTAAAATTACCGTGAGTGGCGTCCTCAACTCATGTGAGACATTACTAATAAAACGAGTTTTCTCCAAGTCGGCAGCTACAGCAGCGTCAACCGCTTGTTTTTCCATTGACACATCTGTCACAATTCCAACCCGAAACCCATTCGTTGTGCGCGCCTCGGTGACTTTGAGCCAACGACCTTCATTAGTCCATTCAACAAACGGTCCGCTTGGGTTATTGAAGCGACAAACTCGCTCATTAAGCCATTCCTCTTCGCGGCCTATGGCTTCGGGAAACTGGCCGCGCGAAACTGCAGCCCTCATCATGACTTCAAATGAAGCGCCCTCCGTCATCATTTCAGAGAGTAGCGGGTAGTAATCTCGGAAACGGCGATTAACGGTTACCAGTTTTCCGTCCTTATCGAACGCTATGAAGCCTTCGTTAAGACAGGATACTGACTCAAGAAGCAGGCGGTGAGCAGATTCTCGGTCACGCGAAATACGGTGGAGTGTAGTTGATGCCACAGCCAGCAGAATGGAAATGGTAAAGCTCACCGCTAATATCAAAGGTGTCCATGGTGAGGTAGCTGTCCAGCCCTCCCGTGGAATGGCAGATAAAAACCAATCGACTCCCAGCATCGGAAAAGAAATGAGTGCCGGATTGTTTTCTCCTATGAGATCGTTTGCGTCTTCTGTAGCGTTCTCTGCTTGTTCTCTCTGGTTCGATAGGCTGAATATCAACCCTCCTAAGTCAAGGTCCGTAGCTTGATCCAAAATCATTCGATCTGCATCTATGACAACTGAAATGATGCCCCAAAACTTCCGAAACTTTGAGGATAAATTCTCTAGGAAGACAGGATACCTGAGAATATAGCCTTCGCCTCCTTGAACGAGATTTACCGGACCGACAACAACTGGTCTTGCTTGCCGGTATGCTAAAGCAACGCTAGACATCTGTTCCGGCACTTCCCAATATCTCGTACCAATCGCCTTGCTGTCTCGATTTGGAAAGGATTGGGTGAGTACCAAGTCTGGCGCCAGACCAACAGCTAGAATTGATTGATTACGCGCGATAAAGCTCTCAATCTCATTTTCGATAAGATGGCTCGTCTCGCCACCATTCGCTGTCAGAATAGCCTCCACCTTGCCGGCAACCATCTTGGCATCAAAGAAAGATAAACGAATTTGATTGCTTGCCACCATCAAGGCTTTTTCAACATCACGGCGCTCTTTGCTCGAATAGTCAGCGTTGCTAGCTTGAGCCAGTTTGACGCTTACAAATACCGTTACTACGATGGCAAAAGCGCCAAGAATTAAGAAAAAGTTTGACCAAGCCGAAAGTCCGAGCCTTCGAACAGTGGCATTGAACCCGATATCAATGATTGATGCATTCGGAGCTTCGATCTCCTTCATAAGCCCCACCTTCCCTATCAAGGTCCATTCAACCTAATGGCGGGTAAGGAACTTCAGTTATGTGGCATTTTTGTGGCAAGTTATGGAGGCGGATTCATCGCTCTATGACCGCCATTGATGCCACCACACTTGAGCGGTGCAAGTCGCAAATAAGAGCTGGGTGCCCGCGTACCACTCGATCGCATCCCCGCACTGACACAACCGCCCGGCCTAGATCCGTCCACGCCGTCCCTGTTGACGTCGAGTGCCACATAAACGGCCTTATTCTTCACCATGTGGCAATCAGTATCGTGGATCTCGACCCTGAGCGCGTCGGAAATGACGCTTCGATACATGCGATCAAGCGCCCGAGATTGGCATTCGCATACGTCGTCCAGCAAAGCGTCTGAGACGCGTCTGATCAGGTCCGGTGACACTTAAAGACCGTAGGTGTCCTCAACGTGGGCACGGATGTCGCGAACGGTGCGATCGGCGGCGTAGAGGCCAATGATCTTGTCATTCATACCGTCGATCAGGGTCTGACGCTTCGTGATCGGGTCGGGTTCAAAGCTGCCTTCCCGGTCGCATGGCAAGGCAATCGGCAGTTTGCCGTCCTGGCTCTTCAGGTGCTTGGCTGACGTGCCGTTGCGCCGAGTGGGCTGACTCGGCGGCCCGTCCGTGTCGCCCTCGTATCCTAGATGGGCCGTCAGCGGCGCGCCGAACATGCGCTCCCTCTGTTTTGCTCTGCAACTCACCGGACTTCTTTTAGGCGGTATCGATGGTGACATGCTGCTTGGAGGGTTCGGACTCGGGGCGTTGATCGTTACGGGCTTGTCTGCAGGTGTGTGCGCACCGTTCTCGCGGCGCAAGATGAGGTTCAGTTGACTTCTGAGCAAGCTGATTAGGCCCTGATCCGGGCGGCGTGCGACTTTACTGACTGAGTGGATTTGCTGGAATATGGAGTAACCGCAGGCTCGGCTGCAGAGTGTGTTCAGTTCATCGAAGGGCTACGCAACGCGCAAGTGGCTTGATGAATGCGATCAGATCCAAGTAGTAGCGATATTACAGGGCGTGCTGGTAGATCACGGCAAACCGATTAAGGTGCAGGGTGAAATAACCCGGAGAAGAAGACCATTTGACCCGCCTCGCGCATCTCATCGGCCTCATATTCATCTGCTTGGCCACCGTTTCGCTCGCTCAAGGTTCAAACGACTGGACCGGCGAATGGGATACGTACTGGCGCGACGGCGAAGCGCGGATGACCCTTCGACAGGAGGCCGACAGTGTTCGGGGAACCTATACGCCCGGCGATGGCCAAATCGAGGGCCAGATCGAAGGACGCGTGTTACGTGGACTATGGCGTCAAGACGGAACAGACGGTCCGGTGGTCTTTGCGCTGTCTGAAGATGGCCAGACTTTCACAGGGCGGTTCACGGGCGGCGAGTATTGGAATGGTCGTCGGGTCACAGCGGCGGCTCTGCGAGCCGAAGAGGTTTTGGCCCCGGCTAATCCGCGCGAAGTTTTGCGGCGACTAGTGGACCTCGGCAATGCCACGGTCTACGGCGCGGATATTGCGGCTGTCAGCGCCTTTGATCGATTGCTGTTCTACGCGGGTGAAACTGCAGGTGTGCGCGAGGAACGTCGCCGCAGGCAGTTGCTTTGGACACTGATCGACCTCTCCACATTTCGGATCTACGATGCACCCCGAAATGTCGAAGGTGGGACAGCCGAGTTTAGAATTGGTCCGGCCGCGACAAACTACGACTATGTCTTGCAGTTTAAAAAGCTTGACCAGGCTTGGTACATGGTCGTCCCTGCCGAGGCTGATTTGCAGAGCGATCTGGACGGGATGATCGCCGCTTTGGGATATCCAACGCTGACCGCGCTCAATGCAGCTAGGGCGGATAGTCCTCGATCGGCCATTCGAGACTTCCTCTCGGGCGCAAGAATTTGGGAAGAAGGCGGCGCTGAAAAAGCCCTTGCGCGACTCGATCTCTCTTTCGTTCCGGAACGGTTCTACGGTTTCGAAGCCCCACTGCTTGCGCAATACCTCAAGCAAGTCATCGACAGGGCAGGTTTCGTCACCTGGCAAGAAATTCCCGACGATCCTGATCGCTCGTTAGCTTACGTTTTCTATCGGCACCCCGTCGGGTCGGTTGTCATTGATCGCGTCGCGCAACCAGACGGCGAAGGAGAGATCTGGGCTTTCACGGTTGAAACCATGCGCACCGCCCCCGATCTATTCGCGGCAATGCAGGATCTGCCGATTTCCGACGCCATTCCCGACGCCGAGCCTATTACCCACTTTTTCGAACTACGCGAAAAGATACGCACGGTTGCGCCCGGCTTTCTACATCGCATCGGCCCACTCGATGTCTGGCAGTGGCTCAGTTTACCAGTATTTATTTTGTCTGCAATTCTGATTGGTTGGCTTGGAGGCGCTGCGCTTTCTCGACTGTTGAGTGTTTCGCTACGGCGTGCCGAACGCGGTGTTCGGGTTGCCGCCGCGCGGCGCCTTGGCCGACCTGCGGGTCTTGCACTCGGGAGCGGTCTGGCAATCGCAGCATTGCTATGGGTTGGATTGGCACAGACGGTTCTTGGACCGTTCGCCATCTTCTTGGCCATACTGACGACCGTTGCCTTTGGCTGGTTTTGCTACATCCTGGCAGAAGTAGTCGGCAGTTATTTTCTGCGCCGTGCGGAGCGCACGCCGGGCTTCGTAGACGAGATCGCAACATCTTTGATCTTTGGTGTCCTGAAGGTCGCTGTCGTAGCCATGAGTATCATCGCAATCGCAGATGTGTCGGGCTTACCCTACGAAGGTGTGATCGCTGGTCTTGGGGTCGGTGGGGTGGCGCTTGCATTTGCGGCGCGTGAAACGGTTTCGAACCTCATAAGTGGTGCTATCCTCATGAGTGATCGTCCATTTCACCGTGGGGACCTGATTGAGGCGGACGGCAAACTGGCCAGCGTCGAAAGGGTGGGACTAAGGTCGACTAGACTGAGAACGCTCGACGATGAGGGCGTGATCATTCCGAATTCGCAGCTGACAGACAAAGCCATCGTAAACTGGGGCCAGAGACGGAAGCGTAGTGTTCGCGTTGAAATAGGGCTAACTTTTGATACGCCGCGCGAAAAGCTCGATGCTTTCGTTGTGCGGCTGCGTACTTTGTATCTCGAACAGCCAAGTGCAGATCAGAACACGGCTTATGTGGGATTAAAGTCCATCAGTTCATCGTCGCTGGAAGTCGAACTGTGGGGATACTTCAACGTTCCTGACTATCCGGCGCAAGTAGAAGCTAAACATCGTCTAATCGCTGATATTGTGGACCTAGCACGTGACCTTGAGGTTGAATTAGCGTTTCCAACAAGGACTATCGTTTTTGCATCCAGTGCTACAGTGACCCGTTCTGTAAACAGTAAAGCCACCAAGCTAATTGAAAATTGATAGGCACTGTAGCCATGCTGTGCTACCGGAAGTGTCCCCGCTTGGGTCTAGATTTTCCGCGCTTTGATCACACAGACGGGCTGGATGCGCTCGTGAAGGCAGCCAACGAAAGAGGGTTGAAGACGACACGGGGAAATGGGTGGACCGTCAGCTCGGCACAGCGAGCCTTGATGAGAGTAGCGGATAGAAGCTAGCACGCGATGATTAGTCTTCGGTAGCAACCTCTCAGATATTATCAGGTGACCACAGGCACATCATTTCTAGTACAAGAGTTACACCTAGAGAAGCGGACTTCACAGTGTTTCCGGCCTGCCTAACCGCCTCCTGTTAGCTGCGTAGGAGTGCCTAAAACTCAGAGCCAACCTACACCGAAATAGGCAATCGTCCTATCGGCCAGAATTTTCCTACCCCTTCAGAGCTTCGTTTAGAGTGTGAATGGGGTGTATGGTTGGTATTACAGTTATTAGGGGCACCAATTCCCTGCCCTTCCAATCGAAAGTTGCAGATCTTAACCAAAGCCACAATGGCCTAGCTTAAACGCATTAACTGCCTGTTCAACGCCGCTTCCCTCTAGAAGAGTCTGCGGTCAATAAAAGTTTCGGTTCCGACCTGGCTATTCCGCTTTTAGCGACCTTGTAAATGCTGTTCAATTGCACCCAAGCGTGTGACTGTGACGATCGCATCAACGCGCTTTGCCATTAGATCGCGAGAGGCGCGCGTAGAGAGCCATACAGAGGCGCATCTCACCGATCCTATGATTCGTGATCATTCAACTTCGCGCCCTGAAACGCTTTCTGAAGCTCTCAGCACGTACCTCTTCGGCAGGTAATGTCACAACTTTTGCCAGCGCCGCGACAGGCTTCTCAGCGCACGATCAACCTTGTTGTTCAGCGCTGTGTATGACACCGATCTTCCCTTCGCACGGAGCTTTACCGGCTTTGTCTTGATTTCCCTATTTCGGAAACGGGCTGCGTGGATCTGCTCCAGCGATCGGTGCATTTGATCGAGACCGTACACACCACTTCTGGCGAAGACCTCTTCTTCGGTCACGTTGACAGAAAAAGGCAGATCTCTCAGTGGATCATCCGGACTGAAGGTTGGCAGAAAGAACTCAAAGACAAGCTTTCTGAGATCCTTGAAATCGAAGTCTTTGAGATCCGCAATGGTTTCTAACCCGAGCGCGGCGGGGACACCTACGGTGCCCGGTACCGTTCGCAACGTTACTTCCACTCTCGAACGCCATTGGTCTGCCGGAAGGTATAGTACGGTGGATTTATTCGGATCTCGATGATCTGTCGTCTTATCCATTACGCGCAACATGACGGGAAACTCTTTCGACCCGATATAGCTGGTGGTATCGATGGGTGGCTTATTATGATTGCCCTTCCGAAGAGGCTGAAGGAGCTCTAGGGGAAGACTCAGGCGCATGAGTTGCGCGGCCATTGACGCAGGCGGGGTCCCTCGCCGACCCACAAAATAGGTCGCGGTACCCTTGCCATTCACCTCGCTGAAGAACCTCGGAAAGCACGATTCCGCCTCTGTCAGGATGTCTTTTGGCTTCAGGTGACGCCGCAGCAGATCCGTCATCCGCCAACGCAGGAGGTTTTGAGCATCAAGGTTCCGGGTCGCCTGATCCATCACATAGAAATCGACCGAGATCTCGATACCCGAGATCCGAAGATCTCGGATGGTGTCTCGACCTGGGGCATATTTCTTGGCCATCGCCTTGAGCAATTCGATCAATGCGCGCGGCTGCGGCCGCTGGATCCGAAGCGTGAACGCTGAGCCTGTGTATCCAGGGCGCCCATCCGGCCCGGATACAAAGACACCCGGGTGAAAACCTAAGTCCTTGAGGAACCGACTGGCGAACCGCTGAACGTTCACAGCCTGATGACGACCCGTCGTCTCGAGCCCAATGTCGATCCAATCGATCTCCGCGTGACAGCGATAGTCATTCAGCTCGATATCCGGCGCGACAAGAAGCCGGTTTCTCAAAACGGGCTGAACGGATGCCCCGTTGGGAGCTACATAGAGTTTGGTGCTGTATTGCACAGACGGCGGATCCAAAGTGGTCGGCCAACTTGGAGCCGTGTTAAACAGCAGTGGAGCATCGATCCGTTTCAAACATTCCTCCTGAAAATGCATTTCGTCGCGCGAAAGATCACAAAGTCAAATTCACGACAAGAGTTTGTACCAAAGCTCTCATGCGGCGATATCACGGTAGGAAGCGAGCCCCAGCCGCTCAGCTTACCGAAGACAACCAAAACCCCATATTAACCCTGAAATAAAATGGCGGATTTTCATCCTTGGAGTAAGAAGCCAGCATCCGAAGTCCTAGACAATTGGGGCTTTCTTTTGAGGGCGCTGTAGGTAAGGAAATCCGGATTCAACCCCGATCCTTATATCGGCAAGGCTTGCCGGGCTCCTGATCGGATGTAAAACTCGATGGGTGGAGCAACTAAACGCGCATCTCGCTGAACACATCCGAGACCACCTTGCGCAGCCACTTCTGGCCGGGCTCGCGCTCTGTTCGCAGATCCCAGCAAAGGTCGAAGGAAAACACCACTTCCTGCAGAGGCAGGGGGGCGGACCGCAGGTTGTTCAATCGAGGGTCGAGTGAAAACAGGCGTCGCGGGGCAATGGCGATCAAGTCTGAATTGGTCACGATATCGGGGATTTCAAACCAGCTTGCGACGGTCATCGCCATGTGCCGCTTCAATCCGCGCGCTGCCAGA